>WVZU01000275.1:0-1682 GCA_011772275.1 Planctomycetales bacterium
TAACCGATCACTCTTAACCGAACACTCTTAACCGATCACTCTTAACCGAACACCCTTCAACGACCCGCTTATTCCCATCCTCCTTGCTGCTCACACTTCTGCCCCCGGCAGACGGACTGTCGTTGTGGCCAAGCTGGGGAAACAGCAATCTAACCACAGATTCCTCTGAAGACCCGAAAAAAAGACGAAAAAAACGTCGCCCAAACGCCCCAACACGCCCTGCGGATCGGCCCACCGCCCGGCCCGCGGGAATCGCCAGCGGGGAGGCGGGACAAGTCACGGAAACCAGGCTCAGAAAAACCAGGCTCAGAAAAACAGACAGGCGATCCTTGGGTGGCTGCTCAGCAGGCCCGATAAGGACCCTTACCGCGGCGGCGGCGGCGCCCGGGGCGATCTGGCCTACCGCTGGGCCCGCCCGGTTTGCCGGTCCAGGCGACGACGCCGGGCGGAGTTTTGCAGAGCGGTTTGGTCAGGACGATCTGCGACACGTCAATCAGGTTTTCGCGGAAGCCCCCCTCGCAGTAACAGAAGTAAAACTCCCACATCCGCACAAACGGTTCGTCAAACCCCAGTTCGACCAGTCGCTGGCGAGCGGCCAGGAAGCGGCGGCGCCAGTGGCACAGCGTCCGCGCGTAGTGCTGACCGAATTCTTCCGAATGCCCGATGTTCAGGTCACCCACGCTGTCCAGCGCCGCGCGAATTCGCCCCAGCGACGGCAGGCAACCGCCGGGAAAGATATAGCGCTGGATGAAATCCACGCCGCAGCGGTATTGGTCGTAGCGATCGTCCGAGATCGTGATCGCTTGAAGCAGCATCATGCCGTCCGGCTTGAGGTGTCTTGAGCAGACACGAAAGAACTGCGGCAGGTACTCGTGGCCCACCGCTTCAATCATTTCCACCGATACCAGCTTGTCGTACCGTCCCTGCAGATCCCGGTAATCACTCAGCACGACCGTGACCTGGTCCTCAAGCCCTGCCTGCCGCACCCGCTGGCACACCACGGCATACTGTTCGCGGGAAATCGTGGTGGTCGTGACGCGACAGCCGTATTCCTGGGCGGCCTGCAGGGCAAACCCGCCCCAGCCGGAACCGATTTCCAGAACATGATCCCCCGCGGCCAACTCCAATTTGCGGCAGATCAGCTCGTTTTTGTGACGGGAGGCTTCGGCGAGGCTATCGGTGCCGCCGGCAAAAACGCCCGAGGAATAGCTGAGCGTTTCATCCAGAAACAATGCAAAGAATTCGTTGCCCAGGTCATAATGGGCCGCAATATTCTGCCGACTGCCACTGCGTGAATTGCGTCGCAAGAAGTGAGCGAATCGGTCGATCAGCCGGCGGGGGACGGCCAAAGCGGTATTTAGATTTCTGGCCAGATGCAGATTGCGGCCAAACAGCCGCACCAGGCTGGTCAGGTTCGGACTGTCCCAGTAACCGGATCGGTAAGCCTCCACGGCGCCCAGGACCCCTCCGAAGACCAGGCAACCGTAAAAACGAGTATCGTGCACCACCAGTTCGGCGTGCATGCCGGCCGTATCGAGCGAACCCAGCTCGTACAGGCCCCAAGGATCCGAGATCACCAGCCGGCCTCGTTGCAGATGGTTCAGCCGCCGCAGGGCCATCCGGCGCCAGACCCGATCCAGCGGGCGGTGGGGAATTTTCGCGGAATGCTTGTCGGCAGAGCG
>WVZU01000275.1:1707-1968 GCA_011772275.1 Planctomycetales bacterium
GAGCGGGGAGTCGCGATCGTCATTTTGTTATGGTTGCCTCGGATCTTCGTTCCACCCGATCCGCGTGACGGGGGTGGGGATGAAAAGGACATTTTTTTATCCACAAGCGCAAGGCTTGCAGATAGATGGCCGACACCACGCGGACGGACATCCAGGGATAGGCAATCAACGTCCGCAGGAGGTTACCCCGCGTGAGCTGCCGGCGCTGCAGGTCCAGACAAGCGTCGAACCATCGTCGTCCCTGTTTGTAACTGGCAATCT
>WVZU01000275.1:2060-2350 GCA_011772275.1 Planctomycetales bacterium
ATGAAATTCCTTGGCGGTACGGAATCTCAAGCTGGCGGCGGCGGCGGGGGTGGCGTGATTCTGGTGGCTGAGCACATAGCAATGCCTTTCGCGCCAGGGCGTGTTGACCACTTCGGCCACCACGGCCCTGAGGGTGCCGCGCGTGTCAAAGCAGTAAAAGAGGCTGAGCGGTGCCATGTAGTAGCCGAAATGCCTCAGGTGGGTCAGCAAACGGACCGGACCGTCTGGCCGAAACCCGGCCCGCGACTCGACCAGGTCGCGGACCGCACGATCCAGGTTTTGGTGGCCGT
>WVZU01000212.1 GCA_011772275.1 Planctomycetales bacterium
CGATGTCCCCCTTGGCAACCAAAATGGCTTCGGTCTCCGTGCTGACCCCCTGCGAACCTTGACTATCGATGATTTCGCTGATGCCGATCGAGGCGACGAGGCCACAGCCGAGCGCCAGGATCAGCAGTACAAGTGACTTTGGACGCATGAGGGAGCCCCTTTTTGCCCTGAGTTGGCTAAATTCCCGCTGGACGCGCCTTCCCGCGAATCGACAAGAACGCGGCAGACGTCAATCTGCCCCGCAGACGCTCCTGTTTACTGCACGGTCTCGCGACGCATCACAGTGCTGGCATTCAAATTCCGGCCACCTAAGTACATTGGTCCCGGCACCCAACTTACTTGACTAAAAGGCATGGAGACCTGCACTTCGACAGGGGCGCCAAAACCGGCATCTTGGGGATAACCTTGTGGAAACGTTACAGTCGCTGACGGCAGCGAAACATTCTTCAAATAGGTATTCACAAACGCGGTGACCTCCGTTTCGGTCGCACCGTCAAGGACGGCTCGTCGAGCTCCTTCACGCGAGGCGTTGGTCAGGATCTGCTGGACCATGATGGCACGGCCCACTTCAATCATTCCCAGCACCATCAGCATGAAAAGAGGCGCGATCAGCGCGAATTCCACGGCAGCGGCACCTCGTCGTTTTTTTCGGCACATCCGGCAAGCTTTCTCCAGCTTGAATGAATCATCTGACCGGAAGCGTCGGCGGAAGATGGGGGTTTTCATAAGAGCATTCCCGACCAAGCAAAGTAAGCAATCGTTCCCAACGCAATCGGTATCCCGTACGGCAGCAGCAGCATGCTGCTTTTCCGTTCCGCAGCAATCGCTGCTAGCTTTTCGGGATCTCGAACCACTGCAATCTCGTTGAGGATCACAGCAAACTGCTGGCGATGCTTGGCCCAGGCTCCGCGAAACAAAACCATGGCCACAGCAATCAGGCCGCCGACGATCGCCGACACGCAAAACGCGTAAAAGGTAACGCCCGGCCAAACCCAGGCCCCAACGCCGGCCATCAGCTTGACATCACCGGCCCCCATGCCGCCAATCGCGTAGGCTGGCAACAGCAGGGCCAAACCGACGATCGTCCCCACCAGGCTCCACATCACCCCTTCCCAACCGAAGGCCCAGCCGCTGTACGCCCAGCCGCTGAAGATCATGGGAAAGGTGATCCAATTGGGTACTTTCAGTTTCCACCCGTCGATCACCGCTGCCACCACCAGGATGACGCTGACCATCCAGATCAGCCACATGTGATCGGCAGGCGAGCTGCTAGCAAAGATCGTGTTCATCCAATTTTCCTTCTCACCACTTGTTGCGAACACCTGAAGCTCGACCGTCGAGCCGCCTGGACCGCAAGCATTTGAGACTTCCAGTACAACTCTAGCTTGCCCCGCGCGACCAGGCGTCAACGGGGCGTCAATACCCAGCCAAAAATAACGGCCAGCACGGTAAAAAAGTAAACCGCATGCTGGATCACGCCGGAAATGGCCTCTGCGGGAAGTGGAAGATGCATCCGAGGGTCCTCCCTATACGCGAACAATCCCCTCGGTGCCGCCAGGGCACCGAGGGGTTCGCGTTGTCCCTAGTGGCGAGCAGCTTGGCACATCGGGCGCCCTGGCTGCCGCCTGGGTTTCGGGCACCTAGTTGGTGGTGCCGATGGAAGCTGCAACGTTGCTGAACGTGGTGTTGGCGTTCGAGCCAACGGCACTGATCGCAGCCAGGCAAACGATGATAATCAAAGCCAGCATCACGGCGTATTCGACCGCGGTGGGGCCATCTTCGGAAGCCAGGAAGCGTTGCACTTTCTTCGCAAAATTCTTCATCGATATCCTCCAGGGTTAGGCCGCAATCACCCAGGGGGGCGAAACGACCTGTTTAAAAACTTGCTCGATCGCGAGTGATCCCGCAAAAACCAACCCAGTTCGTGCGGTCTCTTCACCCTTGCATCGACACGCTGGTCAAACAACAAAGTGACCAGGCCCAACCTGGCCACGTCAAGCGATCGAGAAGCTCAATTCGCCTAACACTGCAAACCTAGTTTCAAAACGACCGCTGTCAAATTTTGAGCCGCATTTTTGGGAAAAATTCCTGGCGGGGGATCGGACGTGGCGTTTTCCCCACAGCCAATCCACCGCCAGCAGGCCTTCCTGTCGCCAACGCTCAACATCACTCCGCTGCGGGCCACAAGACCGTCAGGATCGGCCGCTGGCCCCCGGCAGGAATGTGGGTCGCCCGCACGCCAATTCCCTGCGCGACCAGCCGATTCGCAATACCCCGTGCCCGGGGCGACCCGGCAAACTCCACGAAACAGACGCGAGGACCCGCTTCGGTCGGCAGCCGCTGCCCTCCCAAACCGGGCTGCCCCCTCCCCTGCGCCAACCTCCCCTGCTCTAACCTCCCCTCCTCCAACCAGGGCACGCTGGCGGGCAACGCCGGTGTCTGGCCGAAAGCCGCGTCCCCGCCTGCGGTGGCCACCACGCGGATCGCACCGTCGCCAAAGGTGAAGTAAGCCAATGGCCAGTAATTCCACCACTCGGTGGTCACGGCAATCAGGCCCGGAGGGTCCTGAGCGGCCGTTTGCAGGTAACGGGCCACCGCCCGCTTGGGTTCGATCCGCGCCGTGCGAAACGTCTGTTGGGCTTTGCCGCCCGTCTCCTGCACAAACCGGAAATAGTGGATGTAGAAGCTGGCCAGCAACAGCCAGCCCGCGGCCAGGCACACGCCGATTCCCACCAGGGCCCGCTGGCGGCACCACCAGTGCAAACCGAGGCTCAGCAAGAGGGCCCCCGGCGCAATCAGGCAGATCGCATAACGTTCGTTGCCCGCCGCGGCGGCCTGCGGTCCGGCGAACAGAAAAAATGCCCCCGTCGATACTCCCCCACCGATCAACAACAAACGCCGCTGGATGCAGGCCCACCCCTGCCGCCATAACCCCCAGGCGGCAAAAACAAAGACGCCTCCGGCGGCCAGCCGGTAGAGGCCGGTGGCGTGCTGAGCACCGGTGAGGAAACGAAAAACGGTCGTGCCGGAAAACAGATCCAGATAGTTGCCCACAAAGGCGCCGTAATGGGCCGGCGAGATCAGCCGCCGCGCGGCCAGCTGGATCCAGGGCCCCCACCAGAAGAGACCCGCCACCAGGACCAGCCCGCCGGTCAGCCAAATCAGTCGGCAACGCCATTCGGTTCGCGCGGCGGACAAGCTGGCCGCCAGCGGCCGGCGAAAGACGATCCCGGCCGCCAACACCGGCAACGGCGCGACGAAAACGTTGGTGGGATGCACCAGGATCGCTGCCGATTGACATAAAGCCGCCAGCAGCAGCCAGCGGATCCGTCGCTGTGGTTGCCGCAGGGCCAGCAGCGAGGCGTAGATCACCGGCAAGGTGAACAGGACCGACTGGCTGGCATCCCAGGCAAAACGGCTGTAGGCAATATTGACTGGCAACAGGGCCAAGAGAAGGGTCGATAGGGCGGCCAACGATCGGTCGAACGCCTGCCGGCACATCAGGTAATTGACGATCAGGGCCAAGAGGCCACTGACCAGCACCGGCGTCCGCAGCAACGTGATCGAAGGGGGTGCCACGGCATGCAGCAAGGCCTGCGGCAGAAAGTGAAAGGTATTGATCGGGTTCCCGGTCGGCGTCCGCCAGGTGATCCCCTGGCCGTCCAGCCATCGCAACGCTTGAACGCCCATCCAGGCCTCGTCGCCGTTGACGCCGGGCACATGATCTAACCGCCAGAGGCGAAAAAAGACCGCCACGGCCAACAGCACGACCAGCTGAGCCAGCCAAAGGGGGCGGAGCCACTTTCGCCACCGTATCAAGTTACTGGCCGTTTGCGGATTCATCTCTTCCCCGATCTGCCTCTGTTAGAACGTAACGCGCACAACGCGTTGTGTGCTGAGCGGCAACCGGTACAAACCGCACAGGCGTCACAATCGATGGCACGCCCGGCTGGTCGTCCAAGGGATCCGCCCCACGGCAGTCGCCAGGCGGGCTGGCCTCCTTTTGGGGAAAGCTATGCTTGATGAGGTTCGCCGGGGTCGCAAGGTGGCGGCCGTAGAGCAACCGGGAAACCGGCAAGCGGGGGGGGTGTCTTGCCATGATGGGCCGCGCGGAAATTATCGATCGGCTGGCTGCGGATCCGGTAACGGGTTACCAGGCGGGGAGCGTGGCGGCCAGTGAGCCGACCGCGCTGGCACGTGCTGGCCCTGAAGTGCACCGGACGGGGGGGCCATCCGCGGGGCCGCAGCGGGGTGGCCATGTTAAAAGATCGCCTCTTGCCAAACGGCGGCTGCAACGCGGGGATCCCGGAAACGGTGCTCGACATCAACGCGTCGCTTGCCAAGACGATCGCCATCGTGGATGGCATTCTCTGCATAAAAGGGAGGAAATGCGTGTGAGCGGCAGGCAGGTACCCGCCGTCAGGAAGTCTACCAGTAGTTAGATTTTGGTGAGCAAAACTTGTGAGCAAAACTTGCCCAAAGGAAACACGTTAGCCGAATGGTAGCCGCATGGTAGCCAAAGTCGTGAGACGTCAGGCGCTGGCCCTGGTTACCGCCTGGACGATCCGAATTCCCCCGCATTCGGCTACATCCGGCCGCGCCGCCCGTCGGCTAAAGTGTTCCGCCCAAAGTTTCGGCCGTCCCTGGATCGCCGAAAGTCCTGGCAATTTTTGTGATACGGCGGAGAAGAATGGGTGAGGCCTGACAAGCGACACGAGGTTGGCGAAACCATGCCGGAAGTATCCAGCAACCCGCAGCGACCAAAGGGAGACCTGGCAGGCCCAGGTTGTACACCTGCCGTTGCCGGTGGTGCGGACCCGCGCGCCCGGCAGACCTTGTTCCGCACGGCCGTCGCCTGCAGCCTGGCGCTGTGCGCGGTCCTGGCCTGGCCCATCGTCGCAGGTCACGTGTACGTCGCCGACGACCTGGGACAATTCCACCTGCCGGCTCGGGCTTTTTACGCCCACTGCCTGGCGGCAGGTCATGACTTTGACTGGTGGCCGCAGCTGTACGG
>WVZU01000373.1:0-776 GCA_011772275.1 Planctomycetales bacterium
AGAAAAGCACGGGGCTGCTGACATGAAACCGGAAAGGCGCGCGTGTGCGACAACTACCAGTGGCTGCAATCGGCTAAGAGGTTACGCAAAGTGCAAAATGCACCCATAACGGGTCGCCGCAAAAAAAAGGCCGCCAGCTTTCTCGTTGAGAAAACCGCAGCCTGGGAAGCAAACGTTCGGCAGATTGCGACGGTGGAGGTCGCTGCGAGAAAGGCGGGAGCCGACTATGCTAAGCACAGCCTTAGGGTGGCTCCAGGCCAACGCAAAATGGTTGATCCCTCCGACGGAATGGTTGCCGAATGTTTGACGTTCTCTTAGCTAAATTCTAGCTGATGAGCAATTGGAATGCGCGGCTTTGGGCAAAAAAATCGCGTGCCAGAACCCAAGCTCATGCCAGCTTCTTTAATCGGCAAAATCCCCGCCCCGCTCCCCTGAATCTTCACCCCCCTGGTAAAAATTACCCTCCCTCAGTTGGCGCGCCTTTTGCACAAGCTAGAAACAAGCGCAGGATGCCATGCACAGCCGACGCAAAAGCGGATCTCTGCAGAATTTGTGCAGATCGACCAGCGAGCGGCCCTGCCACCGATTTCCCGGAGGCCAGCCCCGCTCCCTCCCCTGGAAATTAGCTTTGCTGGCAATTCCCCCATCAGCCAGCACCCCCAGCCGCACCAGCCAGATCGGCCGTCCTGGCGCACCTACAACTCGCTGCCAGACATTTTGGCCAGGGCCCGCGAGCTGGCATCCAGCGGCCCGCTAGGGAATTCCGCAAGGACCTC
>WVZU01000373.1:802-1852 GCA_011772275.1 Planctomycetales bacterium
GCCACAGACGCCGTCCGCTTTTACAAAATACCGCGTCCAACACCCCTCTGCTCGACAAGCCAACAGCAGCCAGTCGCCACGCCAGGCGGCCGGCACCCGCAAGAGGCACTTCAGGTCGTGAACCCCTTCCAACGAGGTTTGCGAAGACGGACGTAGCTTGAAAAATACCCCGTGCCCCTGATGCGTCGTGCCGCTGATTACGATCGGCCGTTTCGACGAGCGTTTCTTGAGGGTGCTGGTGACCACTTCACGCCGCGAAGCACCTGCGTTGGCGACCGGCTCGATGCCGGCCGACACTCCCGACGAGGGCACAGCGATACTCCCGCCCAGGCCCAGGCCGAACGAGCGGTGAGCTTCGTGTCTGCGGGTGACTTGAATCGGTTCCAGCAGATCGCTGTCCATCCGCGTTTGCGGTTCAAATTGGTCAATCCGCAACCGCCGCTCAGCACTGCGGATCTCAAACAAAACCTCCCGCAGGTCTTCGCTTGACCCCGCGACAACCCGCAGCGATACGCGAATCCGCGCTTCGACCACCTTTTCCCCTGGCCACAAATCCGAGAAACCCGCTGGCGTCACGTCACGACAAGCAACCACGGGATAGGAGTCGAACTCCACCTGCAACGGTTCGGCCCCGGCCATGCCCAACAGGACAACGCACAACCAGGCGGCAACCGCCACCACGACCCCACGTCGCATCACACTCAAGACGNNGCCACTACGACCCCACGTCGCATCACACTCAAGACGCTGGCCACGCTGATGCTCCTCCCTGCTTAATCGATCACCAACCGCCGCAAAAAATAATTCGTGGAGGCGAAAGTCTTCCCCAAAGCCATCCTTGCCTCGATCCGCCACAAGTCAAGTGGCGTTACAATTGACAGCAGCGACAGCAGTCCCGCAAGCAAACGTAACACCCACCGGCCCCCGCCGGAAACGTCGAAACTTTTGGCAATTGCCCCCTGCCTGCAGGAAACCCTCACAGTGCCACGACGCTCTGCCCGCCCAAAAACTTCGCCTTCTCCCCAAAGCGCAAATTTCAGGAGGAAAAAA
>WVZU01000300.1 GCA_011772275.1 Planctomycetales bacterium
TCGGGATCGGCTTGGAGCCGGGCACGGACGGCCTGGTCAGTTACCTGCAATCGATCCCGGTCGGCGCGGGGCAGGCCCCTCCACCCATGGAAGTCTTGCGATGGTGGTTCACCTTGAATTACCAGGCGATCGAGACGACGCCCGAACGGAACGCTTTTCACCTCCGCGGACAAGGCGTCCAGGTGCTGAGCGAAAACGAGATGCTGACGCAGATGGGCCAGCGGATCCACACGGGCAAGTCGGACGCTCTGAATCAGCGGTTTGCCGCCAGCTTTACCCGGCATTTTCCCGCCCTCGCCGCCAAGTACCCGGTGTACGCGGAATTGCAAAACATTTTCGATCTGGCCATGGTCGCGGAAATCTGTCGGCAGTACGACCTGCCGCAACAAACCCGTTGGCACATGCAAACCTTTGCGGACCCGGCAAAATTCGTGGTGGCCACCGGCCCGGCACCCCGGGAAGTCGACACGATTATCAACCACCGCATGGCCGGCAAAGGTCAGATCCTTGCCTGTGTCAGCGGCGGTGTCCGCGTCGATCCCAGCCAGCTGGTCACCAAGCAGCGGGTCCAGGTCCAGGAGAGCGGCCCGATCGTTGCCGATTACGCCGCCAGCGGCCCACCCGCAGACGAAGACCTGCGGTGGTGGTGGGACTGAGCAGGTTGCGGGTGAAGCGAACCCCGCAGGCGGACAAGGCCGTCGCGCCGGAGCACCAAGGTGCCAAGGCCAAGCGGCTTACCAGCCCCTTTCTCGCTCCCCTGCCCTATGCCGATCGCTGGCGGGCCACGAACCGCCGGTAATCGCTTTGCGTGTCGATGCCGCAACCGGCATGGGAGATGATCCCGACCGCGATGGAATAACCGGCTTCCACGACCCGCAGCTGTTCCAGACCTTCCAGCTGCTCAAGCCGCGACGGGGGCAACTGGTTCAGCTGGATCAGGAAGTCACGGCGATAGGCGTACAGGCCGATGTGCTGAAAAAACGTCGGCGGCTCTGCGCTCAAGAGATCCTCGTCCCAATCGCGCACATGCGGGATCGCCGCCCGACTGAAATAGATCGCCTCTTGCCGGTCATTAAAGACCACTTTCACGCAAGAGGGGTCCTCCAGCTGCGACCGTGTGCGGATGGGGGTAGCCAGGGTGGACATCACCGCGTGGGGATGCTGCTCTAGCAGCTGCACGACCCGATCGATCGCCGCACCCGCCAGTTCCGGCTCGTCACCCTGCATGTTGACCACCACGTCGATTCCGGCAAAGCGGGTCTCTGCAGCGACGGCGGCGACGCGGTCGGTACCGCTGGCATATCCGGGACCGGTCACCACGACCTGGCCTCCAAACCGCAGCACGGCCCGCGCAAGGCGGTCGTCTTCGGCGGCCACGCACACCCCCAGGGGCCGGCTGGCCTGCAAGGCCGCCTCGTAGGTGTGCTGCAGCAAGGGCTTGCCCGTCTCGTTCAACAACAGCTTTTCCGGCAGACGAGTGGAAGCCGCCCGCGCCGGGATAAAGACGTAACTAGATAGTTGCTTAGGAGTTGCTGCAAGCGCCATCTCGTGCTTCCCTGAAAAGAGCAGGGGAAAGTCAGACTACCTGCCTGTCGAGCCACCGTGACAGAACCGTCTCATATCCGATTCTGCGGCCGCGGGAAAGACCGATATGGCCGGCGCGATCCGAACTGGCGGGCGTGAAATCGGGCGAACGGCAGGGGTCGGCCGGACCCGAGGCTAACCGATCGGCCGCAGACAGGTTACACTGGATATGCCGGGCCGCAGGGCCTGCCTTTCCGGCTCCCGGCCGCTGTCAGCGTTTTCTTGCTCTGTGCGCGGAGACATCTTTTTCATGTGCGGCATCGTGGGATATATCGGATCGCAAGAAGCCAGCGAATACCTGATTGATGGCTTGCGGCGGTTGGAGTATCGAGGTTACGACAGCGCCGGCGTGGCGGCCATCGATGCCGGCGGTCGTTTGCGCGTCACCAAGGCGACCGGTCGCATCGACGACCTGGTGGCTCGACTGAAAAATGCTCCCATTCCCGGCGCGGTCGGAATCGGCCACACCCGTTGGGCCACCCACGGGCAGCCCAGCGATGAAAACGCACATCCGCACTACGGCGCGCGGCACGTACTGGCCATCGTTCACAATGGCGTCATCGAAAATTACCAGCAGCTCAAACAGCGGTTGATGGGTGCGGGCCATCAATTCGAATCCGTGACCGACACCGAAGTCCTCGCTCATCTCATCTCCGATTGCCTGGACAAGCAGGAGGCGCTGCCGACCAACGGCCGGCCGCCTGCCGAGCACGTTTACGATCTGCTGGTCGACGCCGTGCAGGACGCGCTTTCCCAGGTACGGGGCACCTATGGACTGGTCGTGCTGTTTCGCAATCACCCGAACGTGCTGATCGCCGCGCGGCTGGGCAGCCCGATGGTAATCGGTGTGGGGCATGACGAACATTTCCTCGCCAGCGACGCGTCCCCCATGGTCGGCCGCACGGACAAAATCGTCTACCTGGCCGACCACGAATTGGCGGTGGTGACAGGCGATTCGCTGAAAGTCCTTCATCGCGATCAGGGGGAAGTGGCCCATGCCGTGGAACCGCTGGAGATCGACGCCAACGAAGTCAGCCTGGGCGGCTTTTCCCACTACATGATGAAAGAAATTCACGAACAGCCCGAATCGCTGCGGAATGCCATGCGGGGACGGCTGAGCGCCGATGATGCCACGGCGGTCTTCGGGGGGCTGAATCTCGATCCCCAGCGGCTGCGACAGGTCAACCGGATCTGCCTGACCGCCTGCGGCACCAGCCTGCACGCTGCCATGGTCGGCGAATACCTCATCGAAGAACTCGCCCGTATCCCGGTCGAAGTCGAATATGCCAGCGAACTGCGCTACCGAAACCCTCCCATGGACTATAAGACGCTGGTCTTCGCCATTACGCAGAGCGGGGAAACGGCCGATACGCTGGCCGCCATGCGCGAATGCAAACGCAAAGGCCATGCGGCGCTGGCCATCTGCAACGTGGTCGGCAGCAGTATCGCTCAGGAATCGGATGGAGGTATCTTCCTGCACGCAGGACCGGAAATCGGCGTCGCTTCCACTAAAGCCTTCACGGCGCAGTGCACCGTTCTGGCCATGTTGGCGCTCTATTTCGGCCGGCTGCACCACCTCAGCTTCGAGGCGGGACGCCGAATCATCGCGGAATTGCAAAAACTGCCCGATTATGTCGAGGCCGCCCTGGAAACCGATCGCGTGGTCCGCCAGGTCGCCCTGAAATACCAGCAATGCAACAACTTCCTGTACCTGGGCCGGCAATACAATTTTCCGACCGCCCTGGAGGGAGCGTTAAAACTTAAGGAAATCAGCTACGTCCATGCCGAAGGCTACCCGGCCGCCGAAATGAAACACGGACCGATCGCTCTGGTGGAGGAAAATACCCCCAGCGTGTTCCTGATCCCCCAGGGCTTCGTCTACGAAAAAGTGCTGGCCAACATGGAAGAGATCAAGGCCCGCGGCGGACCGGTGATTGCCGTCGTGGGCGATGACGATGCCCACGTCACCCAATTGGCTGACGACATCATCCACGTTCCTGCCGTCCCCGAGTTCCTGCAGCCGATCGTGATGAGCGTGCCGTTGCAGCTACTGGCGTATCACATCGCCGTGCTGCGCGGCTGCGATGTCGACAAGCCGCGCAATCTGGCCAAGAGCGTCACGGTGGAATGAGCGTGGCCTGGCGTGGTCGAGCATCGACGTTTCTTGAGACATTCACCGGCCGATCGGATTGGCCGCTTCTCGCTTCCAAGAATCCGCTTGCCCCAACCTCGCTTTCCCAGGCGTCCGCTGAGCCGGCCAGGTAAGCGCGATAGATAAGCACCAGTTCAAACAACGCTTTGACGAAGTCGCGGGGTTTGAGCTTCGAGCCGGCCACTTCGCGCCACTGGTCCAGTGGCATTTCGTACATAGCGGCAGCAACGGACTGGCGACTTCCCCAAACGCTCAGCATCCGCGCCATCAGCTCCACGTCAAAGATCCAATTCGTCAGGAAAGGTTGCCGGAACAGCCGTTCCGTTCGCGGACTGACCCGAAATAATTTCGCGCCGCACTGGGTGTCGTAGACTCCCAAACCGAGGGTCAGGGACGCGACCGTGGCAAACGCGCGCCCCAGCAAGTGACGGCTCGGCCGACGTTGGATATTGCGTCCCAGCATCCGCACCCGCGCTCCAAAGATCACCTCCAGCTGCTGCTCGCCAACCAGCCGCTGGCGAAATTCGCCAATCCCCTCCAAGGGGGTGGCCAGGTCGGCGTCCCAGTAGCCGACGTACTTCGCCCCCTGGGCCATCGCCGCCAGCACGCCAAGACGGACCGCCTCGGCCTTGCCTTGGTTCTGCGGCAAAGCCAGCACCGCCAGATGCTGCGGATCGCATTCCGCCAACGCCTCCAGCACAGCCCGCGTGTCGTCCAGGCTGCCATCGTCCACCAACAGCAAGCGGCAGGATGGATCGCCGGTAACGAAGCGTACAAAGCGATCGATGTCCAGTCGCTCGGCTTCGTTATAGCACGGAATAACGACAATCGTGTCCAGCATGCGCAACGCTACACCGCCCTCCCCCATTGTCAAACGATTTACCCGTTTCTTTCCGCACAGATGGCAAAACCCGCGCAGAAGTACGCGGTCGGCTGCCGGGGGGGATGCGGTGAGCTATTCATAGTCGATGGCTGTCTCTGCACCTGATGCATCGGTTACCGCTTCCCCGCCTGGCCGCGGGGAGGGCACCACCTCACTCTGGTGGCGGTTCGGCATTGCGGACCTGTTGTTGCTGGTCCTCGTCTTGGGCACCATGCAACGATCGCAAGGATCGATGCTGGATGACCCCGGCCTGGGATGGCATCTTCGTCATCTGGATGCCATGTGGGCCGAAGGGGGATGGCTGACCCGGGATCCGTTCAGCGGCCCGCAAGGCGGGCAGCCGTGGCGGACCAATCAGTGGCTGGGTGACCTCCTGCTGACCTTGGGCTGGTGGTGGGGTGGCCTGGAAGGCATCGCCGCCGTCACCACCCTGGTGCTGGCCTTCACTTTTCGCTTTCTGTACCGGATCCTGCTGGCCGACCGCGTCCCCTGGCCGCTGGCCTTGGCCTGGACCCTCCTGGCCGCGCTGGGAACTTCGCTCAGCTGGGTGGCGCGTCCCAACGTTTTCAACTTGCCCCTGGTCATGCTGACCGCCTGGATGCTGGATCGCTACCACCGTGGCGGCTGTTCGCGGCGGGCAACATGGTGGCTGGTACCCGTGTTCGCCTTGTGGGCCAATACACACGGCGGGTTTGTCGCGGGATTACTGATCGTGGCCACCTCGTGGGGGGTGGAATGGGGATCGAGCTTGAGGGGGCAGCGGGCCGCCCGCGAGGCGGCTCGGCAACGATTTCGCCACCTGGCCTGCCTGTTCCCCGCCTGCCTGGCGGCCACGCTGGTCAATCCCTACGGCTGGTCGCTCTACCCATGGATATTTCAGCTGTTGGGCAACACGTACTACATGAACCTGCATACCGAATGGCTGTCGCCTGACTTTCATGCGGAGGGTGCTTTTCGTTTTGAACTGTTGATGTTGGCCTTTCCCCTCCTGCTGGCGGTGGCCCGACGCCGATCGATCAGCGTGATGGCCCTGGTCCAGTCGATGATCTGGCTGCATTTTGCCTGGAACGGTCAGCGTTACATCGGCTTGTGGGTCATGATTTCCGTGCCGCTGATGGCCCGGCTCAGCGTCGATGCGCTCAGCCTTTTGGCCCGCTGGGCCGGCCGTGGCTGGCCCTTCCCATCGTTTGCCCAGCCGGCGGCCTCGCCCCTGGCCGCCGCCCTGATTGTGCTGGCCCTCTTGGCCTGGGCCCGCGGGACGGACGGCTACTCGTACCACAATCCGCGCCAGATTCCCACCGCTGCGCTGCGATACGTGGTCCGGCATCACGCAGGCCAGGTCGTCTTCCATGACTACGCCTGGGGAGGCTGGCTGGTCTGGCACGGCTGGCCGTCGATCCACAGCTGGATTGACGATCGCAACGAAGTCCAGGGCCGCCCGCACATCGAACGGTATTTCCGCACCATGCAGGCCCGTCCCGGCTGGCAACAGTCGCTCAACCGCTCGGGCACCCAAGTAGCGTGCCTGCCGATCGATTCGCCGCTGGCCGAACGGTTGGGGGAGGCTGAGGGGTGGCAATTGCGGTATCGCGATGACGATGCGGTCGTTTACGAACGCGCAGCAGAAGATTCCGTTCAAGCGGCCCGACCGGAAAATACGGCCTCGCCCACCAAACCCGCGCCCGCGGGTGAAAACCGTAAGCTATCCTTGCTGCGAGAAGCTCACTAAAAACAGCAAAATGCCACGCTGAAGCACGAACATGAAGAGCCCATTACTGCAATCGCGCAAAGAAGAATCGAGTTTCGAAGACGTCAAACGGCGCATTCACGGCAAGCTGGTCGACAAACTGGACTTGTCGCGCGTCGGCGAGATGGAGGGAGAGACACTACGACGTGAAATTCGCATGGTGATTGAGCATCTTTGTGATGGCGAAGAGATCATGCTCAATCGCAACGAACGCGAACGCCTCATCGAGGAGGTGCTCGACGAAACGTTCGGCCTGGGCCCGCTGGAAATGTTGCTGAAGGACACCACGATCAGCGACATCCTGATCAACGGGCCGAAAAACGTTTACGTCGAACGTAAAGGTCAAATGGAAAAGACCAACTGCGTTTTTCGCGACAACAACCATTTGATGCAGATCATCGACCGGATCGTGTCCAAGGTGGGACGTCGCGTGGACGAAACCTGTCCGATGGTGGATGCCCGGCTCACCGACGGGTCCCGTGTCAACGCGATTATTCCGCCGCTGGCACTGGATGGGGCGAGCGTTTCCATTCGTCGCTTCGGCTCCAACCCGCTCAAGCTGGAAGACCTGCTGAACTTCAAGGCCTTTACGCCCGAAATGGTGATGCTGCTGGAAGGCTCGATCAAGGCCCGACTGAATTGCATCGTTTCCGGTGGTACCGGCTCTGGAAAAACCACCCTGCTCAACACGCTCTCCAGCTTCATTTCCAACCGCGACCGGATTGTGACCATCGAGGACGCGGCGGAATTGCAGCTGCAACAAGATCACGTGGTACGGTTGGAAACTCGCCCGGCCAACATCGAAGGCAAAGGGATGATTTCCGCGACCGATCTGGTCAAGAACGCCCTGCGTATGCGGCCGGAACGAATCATCATTGGCGAATGCCGTGGCCCCGAAACCCTGGACATGCTGCAGGCCATGAATACCGGCCACGAAGGGTCGCTGACCACCCTGCACGCCAATACGCCGCGAGATGCCCTGGCCCGTATCGAAACCATGATCATGATGGCCGGCTTCGAACTGCCACTCAAAGCGATGCGTCAACAGATTGCCAGCGCCGTCGACCTGATCATTCAGGCCAGCCGCTTGCAAGGCGGCGTGCGCCGCGTCACGTACATCACCGAGGTGGTCGGTATGGAGCAGGATACCATCATCATGCAGGACATCTACCGCTACGAACAGCTGGGGGTGGATGAAAGTGGCCGAGCTCGTGGGCGTTTCATAGCCACCGGCATTCGACCCACCTTCATGGACCGGCTGGAACAAGCCGGCGTGCGGCTGCCCAGCAGTGCCTTCCGTGAACGTGTGATGATGGAGGATTAGCCTTCGACCCTGCAGAGTACATGGGGGGACGACCCACGGCCCTGCAGGCTACACCAGGACAACCCACAGCCTGATCAAAACGACTTTGGAATCATCATGAGCCCATTGATTATCATTATCGCGGGATTTATCGGCGTTACCGCTCTGGTCGGCGGTGTGGCCGTCATGTTTCTTGGCAATAATGACGAGAAACTGGAAGACCGGTTAAAGCAACTGACCAGTCGCAAGCGGACCATCGCCACCCAGGAAAGCGTCTTGAAAGAAGGTGCCCTGGATACGTTCCAAGCCAGCGGAGGCAGCCTGCAGTCGATCTTTGCCCGGTTTGGCCGTTTTCATTTGTTGTTCGAGCAGGCGGGGACGTCGATAACGCTGGAAAAATTCCTGATCGTTTCCGCCGGCCTGGCACTGGCTGGCGCCGTCGCGGTGATCGCGGCCGGCTTGCATCCCGGTCTGATGCCCGTGACCGCCGGTACGGGTGCCGTCCTGCCGCTGGTCTGGTTGTTGTGGCGACGAAAAAAACGCTTCAAAAAGTTCGCCTCCCAGCTGCCCGCCGCTCTGGAACTGATCGCCCGCGCCCTGCGGGCCGGTCATAGCCTGGCGGCCGGCTTCCAGCTGGTCGGCCAGGAGGTCAGCGAACCGCTGGGTACAGAATTCGCTCAGGTGTTCGAAGAACAAAATCTCGGAATTCCCATGGACGATGCACTCCGCGCCATGACCGATCGCATTCCGAACCTCGATTTGAAGTTCTTTGTGACCGCTATCGTGCTGCAGCGTCAAACGGGCGGGGACCTGGCGGAAATCCTGGACAAGATCGGTAACCTGATTCGCGAACGATTCAACATCTGGGGCCAGATCCAGGCCTTGACCGGCGAAGGCCGCCTGTCGGGCGTCGTCTTGATGGGTCTGCCACCGCTGTTGTTCCTGGCCTGTTATCGATTGAATCCCGACTACGTGATGGTCCTGTTTACGGATCCCTTGGGCAGAAAAATGCTGATGGTCGCCGTCGTCATGCAGCTGATTGGTGCCTTTGTGATTAAGAAAATTGTCAATATTAAGGTGTAACCGAGCCGTGATTCTCGCTGACCTCATAAGCTTCAAAACGATTTTTCCCTTCGCCATCTTCGGACTGTTCGCCGCCGCAGCCTGGTGGCTGATGGAGACGTTCGCCGGTCAAAAACCACGAGCGCAACAGCGGCTGGAAGACCTCAAACATGGAGGGCGTCGTCGCCAGACCGAAACGGCCAAGGAAGCCAGCAAGGTCAGCAAGGTCCTGGAAAAGACCTCGTCGATGGCCAAGCCACTGGCGCCCACCAATGAAGCAGAAGTCAGCAAGCAAAAACAGTTTCTCGTGCAGGCAGGCTTCCGCAGCGAAACGGCACCCGCGATCTACAACGGCTGCCGCTTCATCGGCCTGATTGTCGGCCTGTTCCTCTGCGGCGGGCCGGTGATCCTAATGTCCGGCGCCAGCCAAACAACCTTGCTCATCACCGGCGGTGTCGCCTGCGCCTTGTTTTATCTCCCCACGCTGGTGGTCCTCCTGTTCACCAAACACCGCCAGGACGGGATCTTCTACGGACTGCCAGACGCGCTGGACCTCATGGTGGTCTGCGTCGAGGCGGGGCTGGGCCTGGACCAGGCCATGCGAAAAGTCGCCGAGGAAATGGAAAACAACTTCCCGATTCTCGCTCAGGAATTCAGCCTGGCAAACTTCCAGCTGCAGATGGGACGCTCGCGAAACGAAGTCCTGCAGGAACTGGCCAGCCGCACCGGCGTGGATGACCTCCGCAGCCTGGCCGCCATCCTCATCCAAGCCGACAAATTCGGCTCCAGTATCGCCCAGGCCCTCCGCGTGCAAAGCGACTCCATGCGGACCCGCCGTCGACAGCTGGCCGAGGAAAAAGCCGCCAAGACCGCCGTCAAACTGATCTTCCCGCTGGTGATGTTCATCTTTCCCGGCATCTTTGTGGTCCTGGTCGGACCCGCCGCGATCCAGATGGTCCGCGAACTGTTCACCAAGATGAACTAAACTTTGCCGGTCTGGCTAGCTGCGACGGCTGTCGCAAAAAATTGATGCGATCGCAGCTTAGTTCGTGCTGGCGTCTATCCGATAAACGATGTATAGCCCGCCATGTCGGTTCCGCCCGCAAAATCCGCCTGCGCCGAACCGGCATCCAGATAAAACGTTGCGCCTATCCGCGCCGGCGTTACGAATCACGGAGGAAATGGAGGCCCAGACATGCGTTTGATTGCTGTGCTTGCAAGTGTAGGGATTGCAGTAACTTTTTCGACCCCGGCATCCGCCGGTCCACTGCACGCGATCGGTCGAGATTTTAAGACCACCTATCACCGCAATAAGTGCTGGCCCCAACCCTTCGTCTACCCCGACAATGCCTCGGCTCGAGCGCCCTTCGCGCGGATGATTCACAACGGCTGGCAGATGCAAAACCTGGTGGCCAGCCATCACTTCGGCGACGACGCAAAACTGACCGAGGCCGGTCAACGCCACGTCCGCTGGATCGTCACCGAAGCCCCCGTCCGCCGCCGGACCGTCTACGTGCAACAGGCCGAAACTGCCCACCTGACCGAAGCGCGACTCGCCGCCGCCCGCAACTACGCTCAACGCTTTGCCACGGATCAGCAACACGTCGATGTGCAGCCCTCAAATAGCACCCCGCGCGGGTGGCCCGCGGACTACGTCGATGCGATTAACGTCAAATTCTTTGAAAGCACCCCGGATCCGCGGATCAGCGGAGATGCGGGGGAATTTCAAGGGGGACAATAACGGCCCCAGCACTCGACGGCCGCAAAACAAGGAGTCGTACCGTGCGAAAGGATTCGCTCGCCGTCGCCGCGCTCGCCACATGGCTGCTCTTGCCCGGCTGCGCCTGGCTGTCTAAGTCCCCGCCGGCTGCCTCCCACGGACCGACGCCCGATCAGGCCGCTGCCATGTTGAGCGGTTCGGGAGATGCCCTGGGGAACAACCAGGCCTCGTTCTGGCAAAAAATGACCCGCCCCATTACCCATGCGCCAGTCGCCAAAAGCCTCGCCGATGGCTGGCACCACGGGGCCGGCAAAGTTCGCCAGCTGGCAAATATAAAACCACAGATTAAACCGGCGCCCGACCCCATCAGCCTGGCCCAAAAACCCGATCTGACCAATCCCGACCTGCAAACGTCACTGGCAATCATGGCCGAGAATGCGGGACGAGCCGAACAGGCCGCTTCGCACCTGAATAAAGCCCTCGCCCATGACCCGAAAAACCTCAAAGCACTCCTGACCTACGCCCACCTGCTGGAACGCCAGGGCCGACTGCCCGAAGCTCTCTCTAAATATGAACAGGCCATCCAAGCCCACCCCAACTCGTCACAAGCCCTCAATGATCTGGGGCTGTGCCTGGCTCGCACAGGCCGAGTCACCGAGGCGTTGCAACCGCTAGGCCGAGCGATCGAATTGCAGCCGCAACGGCCGCTGTACCGGAACAATATGGCCACCGTCCTCACCGAACTGGGACGCACCGATGAAGCTCTCGCCCACCTGAAAGTCGTCCACCCACTACCGGTCGCCCATTACAACCTGGGAACCCTGCTGCATCGCCGTAACCAGAATCAACAAGCCGCCCAGCAGTTTGCCCAAGCCTCGGCCCTCGACCCCTCCTTCACCGCCGCTCGCGATATGGCCACACAACTTGG
>WVZU01000299.1 GCA_011772275.1 Planctomycetales bacterium
TTCGATCCCATGGTGTTGGCCGACGACCTTACCGCTGGTGGTCACGATTTCCCCAGACCGGTCGTCTCCGCCGCGTCGCTGGCGGACAAATTCATCGTGCTTGCCGCTCGTCACGAAACAGATCTCCTGGCTGTCTTTTTTGTCGGCGACGGCCAGACCCAGATTGGCGGCGGACTGGCGAATGGTCAATTTGTTGAATTCGCCCACCGGCAGCATCATTCGCGCCAGCAAGTCGGCGTCAATGCCGAACAGCACGTAAGACTGGTCCTTGCCCGCATCGCGCCCGCGATAAATACCCCAGCGACCATCCGCGTCCCGATTCAGCCGCGCGTAGTGCCCCGTGGCCACATAGTCGGCACCGATGCTGTCGGCGTAATCAAACAGTTTTCCGAACTTGATCCAGTGGTTGCAGACCACGCAGGGGTTCGGCGTGCGTCCGGAGACGTATTCGTCCACAAAATAATCGATAATGCGTGCGAATTCGTCCTGCAAATTCAAGGCATAGAAGGGGATCCCCAGCTGATCCGCCACGCGGCGTCCATCTTCGGCATCCGCAGCGCTGCAGCAACCTTGTTTGTTGTCGAGCCGCGGATTGACGATCGGCAACCGCGGTTCGCTTGGATGGCTACCGGTGGCACAGGTGGAGGCGAGCGGCGATTGTTCGCCGTGCCGCATAAAAACGCCGATCACCTCGTGCCCGGCATCGCACAGCAGGTGAGCAGCCACGCTGCTGTCGACACCACCCGACATCGCCAGGACAATTCGTGCCATCTTCGTCCGCCGTTTCTCCTGCGGGCAGTCCATCGCGGTAGCTTGGCCCCGCGAATGGTCAACAACGGCAAGTGTAGCGCTCGCCAGGACAGCCGACAAGGCGACGCTCTGAAAACCGCCTCCCCCCAGACCGCCAGCCGCGCTATAATTTCCCAGGAAACGGATGCGTTCTCGCGGGGAGGACGGTTCGACAGCCTCTGGAGTTGGATGATGGAAAAAGAATTAAAGGATCGAGCAGAATCTATTCAACAGCGAATCCTGCAACTGCGGGACTCTCTTTGACTTTGCTGGCAAAAAAAAGCAGGTTGCCGCCATCGAGAAAAAGATGAGCCAAGCGGGCTTTTGGAACGATCAGGAAAAAGCCCAAGCGACTGTCGCGGAATTGAAAAGTATCAACTCCCTGGCCAAGCCGCTCGAACAGCTGCTCGCCTCCGGTGAAGATCTGAGCGCGCTTGTGGAGATGGCCAGCGAGGATGCCGAACTAGCGCAGGAGCTGCAGGGCGAACTGAATCGCCTGGGCCGCGCCCTGGACGCGTTGGAATTGAAGTCTCTGCTGGACGGTCCGCACGATGCCAGCGGCGCCATCATGACTATCCACGCCCGCGATGGCGGTACGGATGCCAACGACTGGGCCGACATGCTGTTGCGGATGTACATCCAATGGGCGCAAAAACACGACTACACGACGGAGATGATAGACCGGCAGGAAAACGATGAGGCTGGGATTAACAGCGCGGCGCTCGCCATCCGCGGGCCCATGGCGTACGGCTACCTCAAAGGGGAAACGGGCATGCACCGACTGGTCCGCATCAGCCCCTTTAATACCGAAGGAAAACGCCAGACCAGTTTTGCCGCCGTGGACGTGTCCCCCGAAGTCTCCGACGAAATCGAAATCGAAATCAAGGAGGCAGATGTCCGGGAAGATACCTATCGAGCCAGCGGAGCCGGGGGACAGCATGTGAATAAGACCGACAGCGCCGTGCGACTCACCCATCTGCCGACCGGGATCGTCGTCCAGTGTCAGAACGAGCGTAGCCAGCACAAGAACCGAGCCGCCGCCAAAAAAATGCTCCGCGCACGACTGGCCCGCGCGGAAGAAGAACGTCGTGAGGCCGAACAGGCGGCAAAGTACAAAGACAAGGCCCTGGTCGGCTTCGGGGCACAAATCCGCAACTACTTTCTGCACCCGGACCAGCGGGTCAAAGATGCCCGCACGAACTGCATGGTTGGCAACTTTCAGAGCGTTATGGATGGCGACATCCAGCCCTTCCTGGACGCCTACCTCCGCTGGCGCGTCAAGCAGAGGGGCGATCAGTAATCCAGCTGACGAAGTCCGAGGTGGGTCCAAATAGGTCAGGCACCACCCAAGGACTTCACTGCTGGCACGGGTGGCTGGTCGGTCCGCGAACTCACAAAGACGCGGGGGGAGATCTGCCGATGAACAGTAGGATCGCCTCGGGCCAACCGCTGTCTCCAAAAGTCGCACTCCCATGTCACGCTTGTTCGCCTCGACCTCTTTCGCCCTCGGCGCGCTCCTCTTCCCCCTGCTCGGCGGAGGCTGCCAGCTCAATCGGATCGGGGGCGTGGCCGCCAGCCAACAGTCGCCGGTGGAGCGGGATGATTACGATTACTATGTGCAGCGAGCGCTGAGCACCCGCTGGCCCGACGGCTGGTCACCCGGCCCCGTGCGGCCGGTTGCTTATCACGGTTGGGCTGCTGGCCCTGCGACCCTTCCTTCCAGCGAGGCGACGGCTCAACCGATCGGCCTGCCCGCTCCGGGCCAGTATGCTCCCAGCACCCTTCAGTCGCTGGCCCGACCCTTCCACTCGTCCTGGCAGCCGGCCAATCCGCGGAACAGCTGTTCCAGCTTTGGCTGACCTTAGACCGGTGATTGCATCGTGCATGCAAAACCAGACCGTCGCACAGCAGATTGCTTCTAAGAAATCCGCAGCTTACACAAAAACTTTTCCCCGGATGACCGGTCTGGTCGCCAGCCGCAAAGCGGCGCCCCGTGATTCCCGAGCTGGCATTCCTATGCTGGGACACATTCCTACGCTGGGACATTCCTACGCTGGGACATTCCTACGCTGGGACATTCCTACGCTGGGACA
>WVZU01000085.1 GCA_011772275.1 Planctomycetales bacterium
TCCCGCAATTCGATCAAGGAATCAACGGGCCGCCCAGCCGCTGGGCAGATATTGTCGATGGTGCGTATGCGGCGGACTCCCTCTTAGGCGGATCGTACACAGTGACGGTGACTGGCCACGACGGTATTCCGCCAGCTGATGCACCCGCTCGCGGTAAGGAACTGTTTTTGCCTTACAAGCAGACCATCGATTTTCCGCATGAGGACACGACTTTGGACATCGAAGTGCCGTTGACTAAGTAAGGCACCGCTACGCGCCGTTTTCGGAACGTGCGTCGATCGGTCGATCGCACGTCTACGATGGCGACAAGCCCGCATCGGAGCTTCGTTGGTTTTGGCCTCTAGTTCACCGCAGCCGATTCGTTGTCACACGAGCTGCGGATGCTTCGCATGGGGTCAGCGACGGTCGATCTTGATTCGACACGTTTCGCCATATGGGGCGATTCGTTGGCGCCTGTGAATCCACACGACCTGAATCCAAAGGTGCCGTTGGGCGTCAACAACATACCTGACCAGCCTTAGTTTTCTGTACCAGGTGCGATGAAGGTTTTGGTTAATTTGCTGTGCTGCGGAGCGCTGAGCGCAGCGAAGCTCGGAGCAGCACAGCGGGGATAGGGAGAAATGCTGTCGAGAGAAGATACAGTTTCTTCGAATGCCCGGCCTGTCTCGACTTGTAGAAACTGAACTTGAGCCCTGGCAGCGGCAGGGGTGCTCAATCGTATGATCCGCTGGTACAACGCAGAGCGGTTACACAGTGCGATGGGGTTCCTGCGCCCGGTCGACTACTACCGGGGCAATCCCCGCGAACGGCACGAGGTCCGCCGCCGAAAACTGGCAGTGGCCCGACACCGACGAAGGAAAAAGAACCTGGCATTACGGCAGCCCACGCTGCATTTAAAGCCCCGGGAGACTGTCCCTTAACATCACCCACAGAATGTCTCACTACGGTTGAAACATTTCAGGTCGAGGCACCTCAGTGGATGGCCAGGCTGGAGCCATTTGCCATCGACGGATCCGCGGGGCATCCCGGGCGTGGGGCGGCGTAGCGGGCTTCTTCCAGTCCCAGCTTTTTCATCTTTTTGTACAGCGTCGTGCGGTTGATACCCAGGGCGTCGGCCGTATCGTTGCGATTCCAGTTTTTGTTTTGGAGGACCTCCAGGATAATTTGCCGCTCCGGTCCCTCCAGGGCCTCTTTCAGCGTTCGGTTTTCCACCGGTTCGGCGATGGCAAAGCCGGGGGTGGAGTGCATGGTAGGTGGCAGGTCCTCGGCACGAATCAGGTCGCCCTTACCCAGCAGGATTGCGCGTTCCATGATGTTCTGCAATTCTCGGACATTACCCGGGTAGTGATAACGTTGCAGGATGGCGAGTGCTTCGTCGGTGAATCCATCCACTTGCTTGCCAGATTCCTGGCAGATTTGTTTGAGGAAGTGGCCCGCCATCAGCGGGATATCTGACATCCGCTCGCGCAACGGGGGAAGTTCCAGGTTAATCACGTTAATGCGGTAAAACAGATCCTGGCGGAAGGTACCTTCCTCGACGCGCCGGGCCAGGTTTTCGTTGGTGGCCAGGATCACGCGGGTGTCGACGTGAAAGGTTTTCGAACCACCGATCTGCTCGAATTCAAAATCCTGCAGCACGCGCAGCAGCTTGACCTGAAAGCTGGGACTGGCCGTGCCAATTTCGTCCAGGAAGATGGTGCCGCCGTCCGCCTGGTGAAATTTTCCCAGTTTGTCCTTGTTGGCTCCTGTAAATGCGCCGGCAACGTAGCCAAAAAGCTCGCTTTCCAGCAGCGTTTCCGGCAATGCTCCGCAGGCAACCTCGACAAATGGCTTGTCGCGGCGCTGGCTGCTGCGGTGGATGGCTCGGGCGATCAAGGACTTGCCCGTGCCGCTTTCGCCCGTAATCAGCACCGTGGCTTTGGTGCTGGCCACGCTCTCCACCACATCAAACACGCGCCGCATGCGGTGATCTTGTCCGATAATGTTTTCCATGCCGAAGCGAATGTCCAGCTGGGCTTTCAGGGTGTCGTTTTCCTGTAGCACCTCGCGCTGGGACAAGGCTCGCTCAATAGCCATCTCCAGTTCTTCGTCGATGAGGGGCTTGGTCAGGAAATCGAAAGCGCCAGCCCGAATGGCCTCGATTGCTGTATCCACCGTACCGTAGCCGGTCATCAGAATCACGCTCGTCGACGGGTGAGTCTCTCGGCAGTGCGCCAGCAGGTCGAAGCCGTCGCCATCTTCCAGGCGAATATCGGCGATAACCAGTTCGTAGGATTGCTTGTCTACCGCCGACTTGGCCTTGGCCAGACTGTCGGCTTCGTCCACCGCGTATCCCTGCTCGCGCAGCCAGCCCGACATGGAGGCCAGGATATGTCGATCGTCGTCTACCAGCAGTAACGAGCCTTTGGTCATGTTGTCTTCTCCCCTGTCAGTCGTCAGGCTGGATTCGTCAGGCTTCCAGACGCCGGGAGCCATTCCGCGTCGGAGGCGTGCATCGTCTTGGTTGTCTATGGGCATTTCGCCGCCGGCCAGCAGATGGGGAGAAACTGCGATGGCCTTCGTAGCTTATCTACGTTACCGGAGGCGTTGCGTCAACGCGCTGCCGATACAAGGCGCTCGGATATGGCGAAACGCCAACGTCGCTGTGCGGAAGAGGATGGATAATGGGCACAATCGTTACCAGCCGACCGCGAAGTGACACGGCCGCTTGCCGTCAGAACCTGCGGAGTTTCCGTGATGCATCCACGGCACTCACGAGTTGCGTCCCCCGGATCCTGCCGGGTGAAATTTGCTTCCGCCGATCACAACGGGTACATTGAGACATGTGAACGAGCGATTCGTCTGAGCAAATTTTCACCCCGCTTTGCTCGACGCCGTAAGCAATGGCGGCAGTTGGGGCCAATGATGAGCGTACGGGTTACTATTGCCGACCCGCACGAAGTCGTGCGGGCCGGGCTGTGCGACATTTTCGCCGATACGGATATCGACGTAGTGGGTCAGGCGAGTACGGTGGCTGGGGCGGTAAAGCTGATCGAGCGGCGGCGGCCGGATATCGCCTTGATGGATCTCCGATTCCAAGGCGAATCCAGCCTGGACGTGTTGGCCCAGATTCGCGAAAAGGCGCCTCAAACCCGCGTTGTCGTGTTGACGGCCTACGCAGACCCCTTCTACGTGGCTCGGGCCGTCGCCCTCGGTGTCGAAGACTATCTGTTGAAGACCCTGACCAGTCGCGCATTGGTCGACGCCGTTTTGGCGGTCGCCGCCGATCAAGGGCCGACTCAGCATGGCATCATGCAGCCGATTGTCCAAACGATGGCAGCCGCCGGCGAGTTGCCCAGAGGCGTTTCGCTGACGCGACGCGAGCTTCAGGTACTGCGGCACGTGGGGCTGGGATTGAGCAACAAGGAAATCGCCAGCTCGTTGGACATCAGTGTCGAGACGGCCAAAGAGCACGTCCAAAAGATCCTGCGAAAGATCAAGGTTTCCGATCGCACGCAGGCCGCCGTATGGGCGATTCGCAAACAGCTGGTGTGAGGGGTGTGTGCCGTCAGCAAAAGGGACAACCAGGACCCTGGGGGTTGTGATCGGTTCACGGCCCGTTCTCTGGCCTGTCCGAATGTGGCCCGTGACGAACTTTGTGAGCCATCCGGGCTAGCGGGCCCGCGGGTGCGCCCGTTCGTAAACCTCCAGCAGGCCGGCCGTGCTGACGTGCGTGTAGATCTGGGTGGTCACCAGGCTCTTGTGTCCCAGCAATTCCTGCACGCTGCGGATGTCGGCCCCGCGGTCCAGCAGGTGGGTGGCAAAGCTGTGCCGCAGCGTGTGGGGGCTTGTCTGCCGGTCCAGGCCGGTGACTTTCAAATATTTTTCCAGCATGCGTCCTACGCTGCGGGTTGTCATCCGCCGTCCGAAGCGGTTGACGAACACGGGCGACTTGCCGCCATGCGGCTCATGCTTGGCCAGCTGGCGGACCTTCAGCGACGAGTGCAGGGCCCGCTTGGCGAACGAGCCGATGGGGGCCAGCCGCTCGCGACGGCCCTTGCCGCGGACGCGTACCAGGCCGGCCGGCAGGTCGAGATCGTTGTCGATCAGGCCTACCAGTTCGCTGACCCGCAGGCCGGCCGAATACATCGTCTCCAGGATCGCGCGGTCCCGCCTGCCCATGACGGTCTCCCGAGAGGGAGCCACCAGCAGGCGGCCGATTTCATCGGTGGAGAGGAAATGGGGTAGTGGGCGGGCGCGGCGCGGATTGCGCAACGGCTTGGCAGGGTTTTCCTCCACCCAGCCTTCCCGCTGGCCAAATTTGAAGAAGCTTCGCAAACAGGCCAGTCGACGAGCGATCGTGGACTTGGCGTAGCCGGCTTCTTGCAGGCTGGCAATGTAACCCCGCAGGTCCAAGGTGCTGATCTCGGCAGGTGCCGGGCACGGGTCTTCATCGGCGGTCAACCAATCGACCAGTGCCTGGAGATCTTCGCGATAGCTTTTGATCGTCAGGTCGGAAGCGTTTCGCTCGACCTCGAGATACCGCAAAAAACGATCGACCTCAGCAAGCATTTGCGTAAGGGCAAGCGACCCGAATCGATGTCGCTCAAGCTCGTTCCTCGCCGTCGGTGGGCAGCGGCAGATCAAAGCGATTGGAGGCGGTGTTCCGTTGAGCCTCCTGCCGAATCTTCTGGCTCAACACGGCCGCGTCGTACCAAGTAAAACTCAGCTCGGGATTGGACGCATACCGCCCCAGGACCCGCAGCGTCGCCGCTCGACTGTCATCATCAAAAAGAAAAACATATCGCTCTTCGCCCTTGACCAGTGCCAGGACATTGATGTCGTGCGTCACGGTTGTCTGTCCTCCATGATCTTGGCGAGCCGAGCGAGAAGGGGCCAAGGGCCGCCTGGCGCCACCAGGTGTGGCGCTTACTAAGGAACCTTATCGGCCGATCGAGTGCCGAATCGCCACTTGCGATTCGCACGTAAAGTGCTAGGACAGCACAACTTCGCGCCGCCTGCGACGCATAACCGACATTGCCGTCGTTATCGGAACGACTAGACGAACGCGGCAAAGCTGCTCAGGCCGATCGGCTCGCGGCAGGCGAACGGTTCGCCGTAACGCGTTCCGATCGCCTTGCCCCAATAGGCGGCCTCGTCGCAAAGCTGGTCCAGAAAAGTGGGGGGTGTGGTCGAGCGGCCGGTGACAAACTGGCTTTGATAGCAGCGGATGGCGGCCAGTTTCTGTTCCCAATGCTGGCTGATATCCAGCACAAATGCGGGCTGGATGGCCAGTTTCAAATGGACGCCATAGTAGTGAAAGATCCGCTGGGGGTGATGGGGTTCGCCGGGCAGGTCGCTCTTGGTCAGTTTCGACCAGAACCTGGCCGCTTCCACCAACTGGGTGGCGGCGAGGTGGTCGGGATGGGCATCGACCCAATAGGGGGCAAACAGCCAGCGTGGCCGCAGGCGGCGGATCACACCCGCCAACGCCGCTCGTGCTTCCAGCGTCGCCTCCAGACGCCGATTGGGCAGCCCCAGGTTTTCCCGCCAGTCCAGCTTTAGTATCGCTGTCGCCGCCGCCGTCTCCTGCGCGCGGACTTCCAGCGAGCCGTGAGGCGTCGGTTCCCCGTCGGTCAGGTCCAGCACACCGACGCGCAGTCCCTGAGCCTTGAAATGCAAGATTGCACCGCCCATGCCAAGTTCGGCATCGTCCGGATGCGGCCCTATCGCCAGTACGTCCACTTGCATCGGTTTTCCCCTCCCCGCCTTGACGCACTTAGTTTCTGGGGCTGCATGGCAAGCAGTCAAGTCAGGTCGCTGTTTTTTCCTG
>WVZU01000057.1 GCA_011772275.1 Planctomycetales bacterium
GGAGGGGAAGTTTTCCTGGCCCGAGTCGGATTTTTGCAATCGCCAGTGGCCACTGGCCAGCGACCAGCGTCATGTCCGCCACGACGCGTTCCGGCCCCAAGACGGCTGAGCTGTGCCAAGATGGCCCCGTCCTACTTTTCACCGCCCCCGTGTAGTGGGCGGTCAACGGATGTTGAAAAATCACCCCACCTGCCGCGCGAACGGTTACTGAGCGGCAAAAATTTGCCATTTCCGACTTTTCGACCAAGACTTGAGATGTCAGGTCGGAACGCTAGCGCGTTCCTCGAAAAGGCAAACCGGTCGCGAGGCCGGGACGCAAAGCCATGGGTCTCTTTCCGAGATTGCCAGGCCGCCGCAAGGGCCGACGTTCTGACGGCCGGGCGCTGCGCCCGTACAACACTGCATTGGTCAGTCCCACTTTGCCAAACCGGAGGCCCCCATGGCTCACTCGATCGCTCGACAGCCCGCTCGTCGCCGCGGCGCCATCGCCGTGCTGGCCGCCCTGCTCATCGTGACCTTTTTGGCCATTGTGGCCTTTGGTGTCGACGTGGGCTATCTGGCCTTGACGAGAAGCCAGTTGCAGAATGCCGCGGACGCCGCGGCCCTGGCAGGGACCGCCGGCCTGATTGACGGTTCCGCCCATGCCATGGCGCAGGCCAAGGTATTCGGTGAACACAACGAGGCCGCCGCGCGCGATCTGACCGTTCTGCCCGACGAAGACGTCGTCATCGGCAGCTGGGATTTCCAGAGCCGGATCTTTCAGCGGGCCACGGCGGAAACCTTGGCTGAAGCAAACGCCGTCCAGGCGACCACCCGCCTGGTCAGCGGCCGGAATAACAGCGCGCCCCTCTTTTTCGGCCGAATATTTGGCCTGCAGTCCGTCGACCTGGACGCCGTGGCGATCGCCGCCCTGTGGAACAACTTGAGAGGGTTTCGCATCCCCCCCAATGGCGAGAACCTGAAACTCCTCCCGATGGCCTTTGACCTGGAGAGCTGGGATCAGGCCATCGCCGGCGTCGGACCGGACAACTGGTCCTGGAACGAGGCGGGAGAACAAACCGTCAACCAATCGGATGGTATTCCAGAAATTAATCTGCATCCGGTGGGCAATAACGGTGCACCCGGCAACCGAGGCCTGATCGAAATCGGCGCCGAGGCAGGCGAAACCGACACCTTCCGACAACAGATCGTGGAAGGGATCAACGCCACCGAACTGAATTACCACGGTGGCGAGCTGGACCTCGGTCCGCGGGGAAAAATGAACCTCAGCGGCGAACCGGGCGTCCGATCCACCTTGCGCCGTGAACTGGAATCCATCGTAGGCCAGACGCGGATTGTGCCCTTATTTACCAAGCTGTCCGATAACGGCACCAACGCCACCTATACCATTGTCAAGTTTGGTGCGGTGCGGATCATGGATGTGAGCTTCAGAGGCAATCCCAAAAAAATCATCGCTCAACCGACACAGGTGTATGTCCACGGCGCCATTCCGGACTTGCGTGGCGAGGTGGGCTCGTCCAGCGATCTCATCTATTCGGCCCCGCGCCTCGTCCAGTAACTCAGGGAAACAGGTCTTCTTCCTGACTCGAGCGGCCCGATGCGAACAAGAAACGGGCAAAGCGTGACGGAACCAGGATGATGCCATCACCCTTCACCGACCTGCTTCACCCCTCTTTCCGGGCCGAACCATCTAGCTGAGTGAAAAACGTCGCCCATCTCTGGCAGACATCGCGATCCATTTTGCCCCTTTAAGGACCATTCCCTTTCCGAGGTCAGTCGCTTCTTATCCACAGATTCCTCGGAAGACCCAGCTTTTTTTATCTCCTCGAATCCGTAAGCGGATGCTCGATGCACGGCTGATTCTTCACGGTTGGAACAGGGATGTTGCGACCAGCGGCTGGGCGATGGCTGGGAACAACGCGTTGGATGGCCTGTCCGTGAAGACGGATTATGTATCACAACGGCGCCAGCTTCCAGCCGGTTCCCAATCCGACGGCGTACGGCACCGCCATCGACAGGTTCAACCGCGTGGCCTTTCCCCCGCTTCAAACCAGCGCGATCCGTCTGGTCGCGCAAACCAAACCAGGCCACTCAGCCGGCATTCTGGAATGGCGCGTTCTGGATGACAAGCTAAACCATGCGGTCGCAGCCGTCGCATCGGCATCCTACACCGACATCTATGTGGGAACGCTCACAGCCCTGAATGACGATGCGCAAAAGGCAAAACCGGTGGCGGCGAAGCCGCAGCCGCTGCGTGAGGTCAATGAGTTGATCGGTTTGATCCCCTGGTACTTCAATCTGCCCGATCCCGGCTACGAGTCAGGTTGGAAAAAGCTGATGGACCCCAAGGGTTTCTACGCCCCCTACGGGCCTACCTTTGCCGAGCAACGTCATCCGGGCTTCAAGATTTCTTACGAGGGGCACGAGTGCCAGTGGAACGGGCCCAGCTGGCCGCTGGCCACCAGCAGCGTGCTGACTGCCCTGGCCAACCTGCTGAACAACTACCCGCAGGACGTGATCGGGAAAGAAGCCTATTTCGAGACCCTAAAAATCTACACGAAGTCCCATCAGTTGAAGCGTGAAGACGGCAAGGTCGTTCCCTGGATTGATGAAAACATCAACCCCTACACGGGGGACTGGATTGCCCGCACCCGCCTGCACGAACTGGCGAAAACCGATCCCGCCGGGGCCAAGCGTAAAGGGGGCCACCACCGGGGCAAGGACTATAATCACTCTTCCTACAATGACCTGATCATCACCGGGCTGGTCGGCCTCCGCCCGCGGGCGGATGACGTGATCGAAGTGAACCCGCTGCTGCCTGCGAACACCTGGGACTGGTTCTGCCTGGACAATGTGCTCTACCACGGCCGGATCCTCACGATCCTCTGGGACAAGACCGGCCACAAATACGGCCAGGGGAAAGGCTTGACCCTCCTGGCCGACGGCCAGAAGATCGCTCATGCGGAAACGCTGTGCCGAGTGACCGCAGTTCCCGCCCAGTAGGCAGGCAGGGAGGCCAGGGGAAGCCGAGCGGGGGTGAGGCGTCCGTTTTTTGGTTCTTCCGGAAATTTCCTGGCTGGTGCGCCGCTCTGCCGGGGCAATCTCCTCCCACCAGCGGCAGCGGGCCGTCGCGCCCGAGAGAACCGCAAAATATCGAATGATCAACCGCAGAATCTCGAAGAATGGTTCCCCCCGGCTCAGTCGGGACAACGACAGCAGTTCGCTTACCCGTTCTGGGGCCAGGCTTGAGCAGCCGGGGGTGCTTGGCGGCTGGCGGTTGTTTCAGCACCCCGGCTGCTGAGTGCCATCTTCGCGCGGAGGGATGGCGTTTCCGCCCCGGNNTGAGTGCCATCTTGGCGCGACGGGATGGCGTTTCTGTCCGGGGCCAGCCTTGAGCAGCCGGCCGCGAGCGGGCGGCTGGGGGGCTTTGGTGGAACCACCGTCTCGGCGCGGGAGCAGCCGTCGGGGGGAAGAGGATTGTA
>WVZU01000133.1 GCA_011772275.1 Planctomycetales bacterium
GGTCTGGACGCCAAGACGGCGTTGATTCGAATTCCCCAGGAACTGGACGTACCTCTTTCCCCGCGAGTCCGCAACCTGATCGATACGCCCGCCTTTCGGCGGCTGGCCGGCATCCCGCAACTGGGTCTGGTTTCCCTGGTCTATCCGGCGGCGAATCACACACGTTTCGAACATTCTTTGGGCGTCTATCGGTTGGCACTCTTGTGCCTGCGGCGACTTTCATTCGACCCGCGTTTTAACGAAATGGTCAGTGCGGAGGATGCGGAACGGTTCGTCGTGGCCGCTCTCCTGCATGATCTGGGGCACTGGCCCTTCTGCCATCCGATCGAAGACCTCCAGTTACCCAGCGTGCCAAGCCACGAGTTGTTTGCCAACAGTTTTTTGTTGGAGGGCGAAATCGCCGATGTGCTGCGTGACGACTGGCAGATCAACCCGCGAGATATCGTGGCTCTGCTGTCTGAAAAACCCCGGGATCCGGCCCAGTGCATTTTGAGCAGCATGTTGTCCGGTCCGATCGACATCGACAAGATGGACTACTTATCCCGTGACAGTCTCCATGCGGGAGTCCCTTACGGCCGGAATTTTGACCAAAACCGCTTGATCGGCAGCCTGCGACTGAACGAAGCGGGCGACGGGCTGGCGATTGGCGAGAAGGGCAAGACCGCGGCGGAAATGTTGGTATTCGCCCGCTATGTGATGTTTAGCGAAGTTTACTGGCATCACGCCGTCCGCGCGGCCACGGCCATGTTTCAGCAGGCGTTTTTTCTGCTGCATGGCTCGCTGGACATGGATGCTCTGTTTCGCGAGACCGAGCCGGTAATGATTCGGGAAATGCTGAAGACGGCCGGCCAGACGGGTGCTGAAGAACTGTTAGAGGGTTTGTTCGGGCCCGTACGCCGGCTGTACAAAAGACTCCACCAATACAGTTTTCTGCAAGACCGGGAATTGTACCGGCAGCTTGCGCAACGCCCTTATCCGCAGCTGGCAGCCTGTGCCGAAAAGTTGGCCCATCTGGCCAGTCAAGCCCTTGGTTGCCGGATCGCTCCGCACGAAATTCTCTTCGACGCCCCGCCCGTTTCCCGCGAGGTCGAGTTCAAGGTGGATGTCTATTTTGCCAAGCCGGATCGTTATCGCCGTCTGGACGAAGTCTCGCCCGTTGTCCGCGCGCTGGCTCATGAACAATTCGACGACTACGTAAAATGCGTGCGAATCTTCGCTCACCCGCGGATCCGGGACCGCCTCGCCACGCACCAGCATCTGCCGCGGCTGATCCGCGAAGCGGTCGCGACGTTGGATTGAAGGCCCGGCGGCGGGACGAGCTGCGAGGGTGCCGCCCCGATGGGGATTCTGCGGACAGCCGGGAAGCTGGAAAGGGGGTCCTGCGAACTGTGGGGTGCGGATGCCAGGCCTGCCTGGCGCGGGCCAGCGACTGCTGGGGATTCCGCCGGGCTACGAACGGTCGCGCGATTTCCGCTCGGCAAGACCCGACTGTCCTTCGCGGCGAGCCAGTTCGGCCCAGACATCGTCCAGCGAAACCTGGCAGGCCCGCAGAACCACCAGCAGGTGAAACAGCAGATCGGCCGCTTCGTGCCGCACCCGTTCGCCCCGCTGTGGCACAGCGGCCGCTGCCTCGACCAGCTCGGCCGCTTCCTCGGCAAATTTTCCCACCATGTTCGCCAGCCCGCTGTTGAACAATAATGTGGTATACGAGCCATCTGGGCGTTCCCGATATCGTCGATCGATCACGTCTGCCAGGCGGCTTAGCACCTGCTGGGGATCACTCATAACGGCAACCTTTTCTCTTTGGTTCGGCGGTACCGCGCGAACGAGGGGGTGTCGTTCCCAACGTGATCCGCGAACTGACCCGTGCGATGAAGACTTTCCAACCGATCGAGGATGCCTGGTACCTGACAGGCCCCACGGCGTCGGGTAAATCGGCCGTCGGCCTGGAATTGGCTCAACGGCTGAATGCCGAGATTATCTCGATGGACTCCATGGCGGTCTACCGTGGCATGAATATCGGCACGGCCAAGCCGACCGCCGTCGACCTGCAGCAGGTGCCGCAGCATGGGATCGATCTGGTCGATCCGACTACGGAGTATAGCGTGGCCGAATACCTGGAGGCGGCGCACCATGATGCAGAGCGGATTCGCGAGCGAGGCCGGCAGGTTCTGTTCGTAGGTGGCACGCCATTGTACTTGAAAGCCCTGCTGCGTGGCCTCTGCAGCGGCCCCGCAGCCGATTGGCAGCTGCGGCAACGCCTGACGGCAGAAGCAAATGTTTCGGGAGCGGAAGTGCTGCACCAGCGGCTATCCCAGATCGATCCCCAGGCGGCAGAAAAGCTGAACCCCCAAGACACGAGGCGGTTGATCCGCGCTTTGGAGGTGTACGATCAGACGGGCGAACCAATCAGCGACTACCAGCAGCAATTTCAGGAGCCTCGCGACGACCTGCGACGGCGTGTTTTCGTGTTGAACTGGCCGCGCGCACAGCTTCACCAGCGTATCGGGCAGCGGGTGGATCAAATGTTTCAGTCGGGATTGGTGGCAGAGCTCCACCAACTGCTCGACCGCTTCGGTAGCTTGAGCCGCACCGCAGGACAGGCAGTTGGCTATCGCGAGGTCGCCCAGTTGCTGCGGGGAGAGTGCGATCTGGCGACCGCCATGGAAAACACCAAGATCCGGACTCGACGGTTGGCACGCCGCCAATTGACCTGGTTCCGCAGCCTGGTGGAATGCCGCTGGATCGAGCTGGCAGAACCCTTGGCACCCATCCAGCTCGCTGGCCAGATATTGTCGGAGGCGGCCGACTGAGGGGGGGCGGGGGGGTGCGCCGCCCGCGGGAAACCGGGTTCTTTGCAGCTGTTTTCCCTCTTGACGCTTTGAACTAGAATACGTCACTTTGCCAGACGCTGTGCTCACGCCCGCGGTCCTGACCGCTCAACGAACTGGGATACGAACTTTGCTACGGACAAATACCTGCGGCGAGCTGGGCCGGCAGCATATTGGGCAGACGGTGACACTGGCAGGCTGGGTGGACACCTATCGTGACCACCGGGGCGCGTTGTTTGTCGACTTGCGCGATCGCTACGGCAAGACCCAGGTCGTTTTCAGCTCGGACAGCAATCCGGAACTTCAGCAGCGCGCTCGCCAGCTGAGATCCGAGTTTGTGGTGGCCGTCACGGGAAAGATTGCTGTGCGGCCGGAAGGAACCGTCAACCCGAAGCTGGCCACGGGAGAGATCGAATTAAGGGCCGAGTCGCTGGAGGTGTTGAACAGTAGCCTCTCCCCCCCCTTCACGCCGGGGGCCAGTGATTTACCTGGCGAAGACCTGCGACTGAAGCATCGTTA
>WVZU01000054.1:0-3601 GCA_011772275.1 Planctomycetales bacterium
TTTTTCTGAGGCATCCGGGACCTGGGGCGGGCGCGTGAGGCGGTAGCCTGTCGCCGCGTTGCGGTTGGTGTATGGTGGGGGATCCCGGACCCGGGGCGGGCGCTCAGCCTTTTTCCTGTCGCCGCTTCGCGGTTGACGACCCGACCGGTCATCCTCAAAACGGTGTTGGGACGAGCGTCAGAGCCCNNAGCGTCAGAGCCCGACGCCAGCACCCCTCCCGCTCAAAAAAAGTCGTCGTGATCATTCCCCGCTCGGCACCCCCCTGGCCGAAGCGCCCCCCCACCTCCGGCCCTTTTTTCCTTCCCTTCTTCAAACCGGCACCGCCTGCGGGTATCTTGAAGTGGTCAAGCTAACCTGACCATTGGCACGTCGATGAACCCTGACCAACACCTTTCCGAAGATCCGGTCGACTATTCCCAGCCGTTCCAGATTGACGTCGCCACGCGGGTACGCCGCTTGCCACCCTACCTGTTCGGAAGCATCAACGCGCTGTTGCTGGAAAAGCGTCGAGCGGGGGATGACGTGATCGACCTGGGGATGGGCAATCCCAGCGATCCGCCGGAAGAGCTGGTTATCGAGAAACTGGCCGAGGCCGCTCGTGATGCACGTAACCACGGCTACAGTAAGGCGCAAGGTATCGACAACCTGCGACGCGAAGTGGCCAGTAAATATTTGAAGTCGCACGGCGTGCGGCTCGACCCGGACCGGCAGGTTATCGTCTGTATCGGCTCCAAGGAGGGATTCAGTCACATGTGCCTGGCCCTGATGGGTTCGGGCGATACGGCGATCGTGCCCGCACCCTATTTTCCCGTGCACACCTATGCGGTCATGCTGGCCTCGGGTAACGCCATCTCGCTGGACGTCGCCGACAGCCAGCGGTTTCTTGAAAACGTCGCTTACACCTGCGAACACCTCTATCCGCGGCCAAAGCTGTTGATTCTGAACTATCCCCACAACCCGACGACGGTGACGGTCGAGCCGGAATTTTATCTGGAAGTCGTCAAGCTGGCGCGGCGTTACGGGTTTAACGTGATCAGCGATTTCGCCTACGCGGACGTGGCCTTTGATGGCTACCGTCCGCCCAGCTTTCTGGCGGCCGAGGGGGCCAGTGAGGTGGGGGTGGAATTTACGACGATGAGCAAGGGATACAATATGGCGGGCTGGCGAGTTGGTTTCTGCGCCGGCAACGCCGATATGATCCGGGCCCTTGGCACAATCAAGGCCTATTACGATTACGGACTTTTCACGCCGATTCAAATCGCGGCCATTGTCGCCTTGCGGCACACCGAAGCAGCGGTCGAAAGCCAATCGGCCTGTTACCAGGGCCGCCGCGATACGCTGTGCAGCGGCTTGCAGCGGCTGGGCTGGCAGGTGCGTCCGCCACGAGCCGGGATGTTTATCTGGACAAAGATCCCCGAACCGTGGGCCGGGAAAATCGATTCGATCCGCTTTGCCACGATGCTGCTGCAAGAGGCGAATGTGGCGGTCAGCCCCGGAGCGGGCTTTGGCCCTGCCGGCGAAGGATTCCTCAGACTTTCGCTGGTCGAAAACGAAAATCGCCTCCGCCAGGCAGTCCGTCAGATCGGTCGCTGTCTTGCCAGCAAGGAAGCAACGCTGTCGTAGTCGAGCCCACCTGCCCGGCCCGCTTCAGTTGCTCAAGCCAAGTTCCCGGACACGTAATCGCTGGCCTCTGCCCCGCTTGTGGTATCTCGGCGTGAAACCCCCATGTTGTGTTGCTGACCTTGCCTCACGGTTTTGCCGATTTTCATGCGGCGCCGGGCGGCCTCCAGCCGAAATAGTTGCTAGTGCTGTGTAAACACTCNNGTAAACACTCATTTTTGTAAGCCAAACTCGCCCCGAGTTTCGGCAGTGCCCCGTCGCTAAACGTCCTGGCGACTTTCGCTACACCGGCAAGAGCGAAATTTTAGGTGGGACAAAGGACGGGGTTCGTACGACCCACCAGGCCAGTGCGTGCCGGCAAGCTAGCTCAAAACCCGCCTCTTCCGCCCCAAGCTGCTGGCCGGCCCGCAAAGCCGACTGGTGAGCTGCCCGCCGTTCGACGAGCCCTCGCCTTCGCATGAAGAATTTCTGCCGCATTCTCCGCAGCGCCCTCGCTTATCGGTGGACGGTCGTGACCACTCTGCTGTTGTCGCTGGGCATCGGCCTGTTGTGGGGGCTGAACATCGGCACGATCTATCCGCTGGTTGAAGTTGTATTCAAACGCCAGTCCCTGCAGCAGTGGGTGGCGGAGGAAATCGTCAAAGCGGAAAAAAAGGCGGGGGAATTGCAGGAGGAGATTGTCCAGCTGCGCCGGCAACAGCAGCTTGGCCCTGCCGACCAGCAACGGCAGCTGCAAGCGAAAATTGACCGGCTGGTGGATCGACATCGAGCGGAATTGTTGGCCTTGCAGGGCCGTCAGCGGGTCAAGCCGTATATCGATCGCTACCTGCCGACCGACCCCTTCCGCACGCTGATGCTGGTCGTGCTGGGTCTGCTGTTGGGCACGCTGGTCAAAGATGTCTTTCTGGCCCTTTCGGTCATTTTGTGCGATCGCGTGACGCAGTTGGTCGCGCTGAACCTGCGCAAACAGCTCTTCCGCCGCACCTTGCATATGGAGCTCAGCCAGTTTGCTCAGGACCGGTCGAGTGATCTGTTGAGCCGGTTTACGCATGATCTGCAGCTGGCCACGACCGGTGTGCAGATGATTTTCGGGAAGGCGATGCGCGAGCCCTTGAAGATGGCAGCCTGTTTTATCGGGGCCGGGCTGATCTGCTGGCGGCTGCTGGTCCTCTCCCTGGTGCTGGCACCCCTGGCGGCGTACCTGATCGGTTATTTGAGCAAGTCCTTAAAGCGGGCAAACCGGAAGGCGATGCAGGATATGTCGCTGATCTACAATGTGTTGACCGAATCGTTTCGCGGCATCAAGGTGGTCAAGGCCTTTACGATGGAAAGTCACGAACGGCGGCGGTTTCACGAAACCAGCACAATGTTCTATCGCCGTGCGATGCGGATTTCTTTCTGTAATTCGCTGGTCCGTCCCGCCACCGAGTTGATGGGGATCTGCACGATCAGCCTGGCCATTCTGGCTGGCGCGCACCTGCTGCTGAACCAGGAAACGCACCTGCTGGGCATACGCATGAGCGATCGGCCGCTGGAAATCGGTAGGCTCCTGTTGTTTTTCGGACTGCTGGCAGGGGTTAGCGATCCCGCTCGAAAATTGTCCGATGTGTTCAGCAACATTCAACGAGCCGCTGCGGCAGCCGATCGCCTGTACGAGGTGCTGGATCGCAAACCGACGCTCAGCGATCCGCGCCACCCGGCGCAACTGCCGCTGCACCAACGCGACCTCGTGTTCCAGGATGTCCGTTTTCGTTACCAGCAAGGCGACGAAGTCCTGCGTGGCATCAACCTCACCATCCCCTGCGGCCAGATCGTGGCGCTGGTCGGCCCCAACGGGTGTGGGAAGAGCACGCTGGCCAACCTCGTGCCGCGATTTTTCGATCCTACTGGCGGAGCGATTTTTTTGGACGGTGTCTGCTTGCGCGACGTCCGCCGCCGCGAACTTCGCCGCCAGATCGGCCTGGTGACCCAGGAAACGTTG
>WVZU01000054.1:3652-7918 GCA_011772275.1 Planctomycetales bacterium
ATGGCTACGATACGGTCGTCGGCGAGAACGCCAATCGGCTCTCCGGGGGCCAGCGGCAACGGATCGCCCTGGCCCGCGCCATCCTCCGCGATCCGCGGATCCTGATCCTGGATGAGGCAACCAGCCAGGTGGATTTGGCCAGTGAACAATTGATTAATCGCGTGCTGGCGGAATTTACCCGTGAACGCACCACAATCATCATCACGCACCGCCCCTCAACGCTGGAACTGGCCGATCGCATCCTGGTCATGGACGCCGGGCAAATTATCGACTCGGGCACGCACGACGAACTAAGCCTTCGCTGCCAGCTGTACCGGCGATTGTATCGCACCCATTTTCGCGAAGCGGCTTGATTCGGGAAGAACTCCTGTCCGGGTAACCCGGCGGTCAGCTAGCACCCAGACGCTCGAACCTCCAATTGGGCTTTTCCCTCCTGGGGTAATTTGGTAGGTAGCCCGACCGGAATTCCAGTTTGACGAGCGGTCATTCTGTTTGCAGACCGCTTGTGGCCGCTTTCTTACAGGACGGTGCGAACATGTTCTTTCGCCGAAAAAGCCACTTGAAACGTTTTATGGTCCGCCTCGGATTGCTCTGCTCGGCCGGCATCCTGGGCTTCATCGCGATTGCTCAAGCCCAACGCAGCGGCGACTCACCCGTGGATGAAACCGGGGCAGTTACCGATCGTTCGGCCACCGCGAACGATGGCTCGGCAGACGCGGAACCAGTACCCACCGCCGCCGAAGATGTCCCGCCGCGGAATTTATCACCCCGAACACCGCCTTCGTTCGCGACCCCCAACTCAACGAATCGTTCGCCACAGCCCGCGCAGCCTGCCAACTACGAAACGCCTGCAGACGAGGGTGCGACCGTACTGGCATCCGGTTCAGCAGACGCACCAGCCACGGACCGGACGGACGGCGATTCGGCGGCGTCCCGACCGGATCCCTTCGGACTGACCGCCAACCCGGCAGCTACTGAGAACTCCCCACCCGATGTGGGGAGAGCGCCCAGTGGGGATCGGTATCGCGAGCTGTACGCGGAAACCAGCGACCGCTATGGGCCGGCGACCGCCCCGGAAAGCGGGCCACCTGCGGAACCGGCTGATGACAATTTCGGCCCGTCCCGCCCCGCTGCCATCGACAACGCTCTCAGCCGGCCACCGTTGAATAACAACCCTCTGCCCACCCAGCCGATCAGCGACGGGTTTCCCGATGCGGATCGACCCGCCGCCTCCGTGCCGGACCGTGCTTTGTTCGGACGGTCGGAATCAACGACCGCCGACCGCTTCTCGCGCGATGAACCACGCGAGGCCGTTCACCCGTCGTTCGATCGCCCGCTGGCCCGGGCCCCCCAAGCGGAAACGCGCGAGCCGCTGCCGCTGGCCGGCCGCTTGGACGATCGCGCCGATCTTGCGGCCGAAGGAGAGGGTCGACCCGGTGGCCGGCATCTGGAGGGACCGCAGACCCCAGAATTGCTTTTGGAAAAAAAGGCACCGCCCGAAATCCAGGTCGGTGCCCCCGCAACCTTCCAGATCGTTGTCCGCAATACCGGCGCTGTGGCCGCCCAACAAGTTCAGGTCCACGATCTGGTGCCCAGCGGTGCAATGCTCGTACGAACCAAGCCGGAAGCTCAAGTCAGCGGTGATGCGGACGTCGTGTGGTCGCTGGGTACCTTGGAACCCAAGGACGAACGCGTGATGGAAATGGAGATCATTCCCCAACGCGAAGGTGAAATCGGTAGCATCGCTTCGCTGACCTTCCGTGCGGATGCCTCGGCCCGCAGTACCGTTACCAAACCGGAACTGCATCTGGAACTGAGCGGTCCGCGAGAGGTAATGATCGGCGATCATGTTACCCTGACAGTCCGGGTGACAAACGTCGGCAGCGGAGTGGCTTCCCGTGTCTTGCTGTATGACCCCCTGCCGGTGGAGCTGAAACATCCGGCCGGGAGGGAAGTTGAATTTGATGTGGGCGAACTGCAACCGAACGAGTCGCGGGAGATTGAGCTGGTGCTGAAGGCGGACCGTCCAGGCCGGGTGACGAACCAGGTCATGGCCAAAGGAGAAGGAAATGTGGGCACCCAGGCGGCCTTGAAGCTGGAAATCGTCGCACCGGCACTGGAAGTCGCCATGGACGGTCCCCGAAAACGTTATTTGGAACGAAAAGCCACCTACACCCTCTCGGTTGCTAATCCCGGTACCGCGCCCGCCCGCGAAGTGCAGCTGATATCCCATCTGCCGCGTGGAATCGAATTCGTGTCGGCCAACAACCGGGGCCGCTACGACAACGATACGCATGCCGTCTATTGGAGCCTGGCGGAATTGCCCGAAGGCGAGGTGGGGACCGTGAAACTGGTCACGCTGCCGGTCGAACGGGGCCAGCATAGAATTCGGTTGGAGGGTCGAGCGGAAAGTGATCTGGAGGATCGCAGGGAGGAAGTGATCGTCGTCGAAGGACTTTCCGCCATCTTTTTCGAAGTGGCTGATGTGGAAGATCCCGTGGAAGTGGGCGGGGAAACCGAATATGAAATCCGCGTGGTCAACCAGGGTACCGAGAGCGCGACCAATATTCGCCTGGCCGGGCTGGTGCCGCGACAACTGCAAATCCTCTCTGCCGATGGGCCGACGCGTCACCAGATCGACGACGATGGGCGGGTCTTCTTCGAACCCCTCCCACGACTCGCACCAAAGGCCGACACCACCTACCGCGTCAAGGTCCGCGGCCAGCAAGCAGGAGATCAGCGTTTTCGTGTGCAGTTGCAGAGCGACGAAATGGATTCGCCGGTCACCAAGGAAGAAAGCACTCGGATTTACGCCGACGATTAGCGGCGGCTTGGCATGTACCATTTCCCCAACTGGGTAATCGCCTGGTCCGCGCTGCTGCTCTGCCTCAGCGGTTGCCATTCGCCTTACTACACGGATCGAGCGGCGGTGACGGGTGGCTTGCTGGGTGGCGGCGTCGGGGCCGTGATCGGTAGCCACTCCGGCAACTCGGCAGAAGGTGCGTTGGTGGGCGGAGCCCTTGGGACGCTGACCGGAGCCGCCGTCGGAAATGCCTTCGACGAAATCGACCAACGTAACCGGGCCGTCATCGCAGCCCAGATGGGCCGATTCCCCCAAGCAGGAGCCGTGCCGCTGGCCGACGTGATCGCAATGACCCAGTCGGGGGTCAGCGATCGAATGATCATTACGCACATCCACACCAATGGCGTCGCGGCACCCCTGTCGGCACAGGACCTGATCACCCTGAAACAAGCCGGGGTGTCCGACGCCGTGACGCACGCCCTGCAAACCCCCCGGCCACAAGCGGCCCTACCCGCCAACCGGCCAAACGGTCCCCCACCCGTCGTAATCGAAGAATACGGCTCCGGACCCTGGCGAAGGCCCCGCTGCCCCGGCTGCCGCCCCTGCGAACTGCGTCCGCCACCCCCAGGCCTCAGCCTGGGATTCGTCTTCCGCCATTAAGGCACTGCCCAGCGTTTCCCGCTGCCTCCGGCGATCCGCCAGCTTTGCCCGCCTCACTGCGGCGGTTCCGATTCCTCCAGCGCCAAGTGCCGTACGATCCGCGTAATCTGCTGTTGCAAGCGAAGGCAACGCGCATAAAGAAATAATGATGTGCCAAAGAACGTCAGCACAGTCAAATACAATAACAGGTCCGTGCCACGCTCGATGCCAATCCTCGTCGCGACGCCTGTTGTCAGAGCGGGATGGTAAATTGCGATTCCCGTGGCAATCCAGATCACCACGCGCACGACCCAGAACGTGCGGACCACCCGCCCGCGAATGGCGCTCACCAGCTCGATGATCAACAAACCCAGAATGCCGCTGAGCGCCAGCCACTGAAAAAGATTCAACGAATTCATCGTAAAATTCTCCCCACCAAGAATTGGCCGGCTACCTTGAAAGCCTCCCAGTTACTTTGCCCTTTGTCCAGCGTATCCCGCGAATAGCGGATGGAAACCGGGACCTCGCAATAACGCAATTTCTGCCGCTTGATTTCGTCCAGAATTTCCGAAGCATGAGCCATCCCGTTCTCGTGGATCGGAATCGCCGCCGCCGCCTTGCGTGAAAAGGCACGCAAACCGTTGTGCGTGTCGGTCACGCGGAGCCGGGAAAAGATTCGAGTGAACAGGACACCCGTCTTGAGGATGATGCGGCGGCCAAGGGGCATGCCGTGAGCGGTACCTAGGAAACGCGAGCCCAGCGCTACCTCCACGTCGCCCTGCTGTACCGGACCCGCCACGGCGTCGACATCGGCGGCAGCATGC
>WVZU01000206.1:0-2109 GCA_011772275.1 Planctomycetales bacterium
ATCCCAGCTCATCAATTGCGCCTGGAACGACTTGACAACGTTGTCGCCATCAACCGTTTCGGTCTCAAAGCCGGCCTCCATCAAAAGCGACTGCTGCTCGTCGCCCAGCCGGCCGTTGTCCGCGATCGCTCGCCACCACTGCAGATGCGGCCAGTCGCGCCGCACCGTCTTGAGACACGTGCTCATGCTCCGACCACCCGAACCCGGGCTGAATCCAGCCCGGCCGGCAATGGCCGAAAAAGTCGCCAACTTTTCCGCTCGCTTCAGTTCCCACAAAATTTCAGCGACAGCCTGAGCACGCATGGACGAACTTGACATGAAACTGCTTCTCCCAACGGCCCCAAATTTGGCAATCCACAACCCAGGCGACTTGGCCTTTTTCAACAGACAAAACCGTACCGACCGGATCGACACCGGTCCCTCGCCTGACCAACGCCTCTCTACCCCAGTTTAACGGGTCATGCTTCTGTGAGCAAATGGCGATAAACCCTCGCTTTCCCGTGAAAATCGAGTATAATTTAGGGTATCTTGATGGTTGATGAGTTTGTCCCGTCCTTAAACACCTCCTTCACGGGGCGGCAGCAAACGAGGCAGATTGTGGGAGGGGAATCCGAGCAATGACACCGCGCATCAAGTCGGCACTGATCCTGGGTGTTTCGGCCTTTGTTATTGGTTTTTGCTTTGTCTCCGGCGCTTACATCGCTCATGATCTCTGGCGAACGGTCGACGACGAAAATGTGATCTGGCTTGTCAATCGGTCTGCTGCCGGCTATGTGATCACAATGTTCGTGATCCTGGGCTTTGTGACGGCGCGAGCCGTCGAATACCTAATCGCCCGCTGGTGGAAGAGTCGCCACCCGGGCGAAGCGGACCTGGATGACTGAAGCGATCGCTCGCCTCTACAGGTGCTTGTTGAGCAAAATGAATTCAGATATTACTTGCCGCCAGCGACCCTCCAGATCCGGGCGACCGATCGAGTAATTTCACAGAACTGATGACATTCACTGAGGCATCGGACCGTCTTCATTTTTGGCTGCGCCGCATTTACTTCATGGCCGCAGGCACGGTGGCTTGCCTGTTTCTGGCCGGCATGGCCCTGCAGGCGTTCCAGATCGAATGGCAAATTATCGGCGTCGTGGCCTGCATCGGCGTGACAGCCTCCAGCACCGACGTTTTTACCGACACAAAGCATACCCGGCACAAGCTCCGCTCGTGCCTCTACTGGTTGCTGGGCTTCCCACTGCTCTGCTTAGTCATGTGGATGGGCCTGTTGATCCCGTACTTCATTCTGGCAGCGATCTCCATCGCTCTGGGAGTCTGGCAAGATTGGGAAACCATCGGCCCGCCCGGACATTTCCTGCCCATTCCGATCGGCGCTGCCTTCGGCCTGCTAATATGGCACCTGCTGGATGACTTTTAGCCCCGCACCAGGCAACCCCTGCCGGCCTCCGCAGCTCGATTTTGGTAGGATCGCGGTTCCTGGGGCTGGCGCTTGTCCCGGGGCTGGCGCCGGCGCCAGCCCCAGGGACCGAAAAGACCAAGGTCGCAAAAGCCACGGTCCGCCCACGGATCCGAGGCCAGCCGCAGCCCCACGGTCACAGAAAAATGACTCGGCCACCCTTGACTGCCCACCCCGCGACACTCATCCACCAACGCGTTCCTCACCGGCAGATAGATCGGTCAGCCGTTAAGGTTTTCTGCGCATCAGTTGATCGTAATGGCGCCGGCAGTATCCGCGCGCAAGATGCTTTTCTTTGCAGCCTTCGACGGAACAGGGCGTCTTTGGCCGCGGATCCGTTGTGCCGGCATAGCGCCAGCGACTGTAATGAACGCTACAAAAGCCTTTACTGTCATGCGGACGCGAGCAGCCCTCCACGGAACACAGCCGCTGCGGCCGACGGTCAGTCGTGCCCGTGTTGCGCAGCCGCTTGTAATGCAGGCTGCACAAACCCTTGCAGAGACAGACACGTTTGCATCCCGCAACTGAGCATTTTTTCGGTTTCTTGCGTCTGGTTTTAGCGATTGGGTTTCTCCAAAATTTGTGCCGGCCATTGTCGATGTGCCCGGCGCCGGTGCCAGTCGCATGTTGCACGCTTCGTCACGAGATGC
>WVZU01000206.1:2164-3162 GCA_011772275.1 Planctomycetales bacterium
TTCGCTGCGGACGCGATCTTCCTGCAGCGGGGATGCTGTCATAATGACGACCGGGATAGTCTTCAGCATCAACTCGTTGAGGACTTCCATGAATCGGTCGGCGGAATGAAGATCCACAGGCATGGCTTCTCAGGCTTTCTCGTCGTGGCGATCTGCCAACCGGTTCTCTGGAAACCCATCCCTTCAATAGCAAGATCGGCCCTTGGACAGCGGCCCGGATAGACCGCCCGCCCGCTTCCCCCCAGGGCCCTCTACAAACCGGCCTGGCCATCCGATCGGCCGACTCGTCCTCACCAGCTCGCCTGCTCGTCCGCACCTGCTCGTCCCCACCTGCTCGTCCCCACCTGCTCGTCCCCACCTGCTCGTCCCCACCTGCTCGTCCCCACCAACACGCCTTCGCCCCCACCGCAAAAACGCCCTGGCGGCTGAGGATGCCTGCGACCGTGCGACAAACGCAGGGGGACGGACCTTCCCCGGCCCGGCGCCTGGGTTCGGAACTGCGACATCACCCAAGGAGGAGATATGCACCCTCCGTCTGGCGTTGCCGCTCTGGCAAGTCGTTAGGCTCTGCCGACCCGTCACCGTCCCTGCGGCTGGCTGCGACCCGAATTGCCAGTGGTCAAATCACAGCCACTCATGAACTTTTCCGCGATTCTACACCCGGTGAATCCCCGTAAAAACCAGGAAATTCCTGATGTGCTTTTGTACATACAATTCCTCTGCCCCAGGAATTTTCTACGGCCAGCCGGCCGGTGTCGCGTGGCGAGGGAAGCGGCGTTTAGGAGGGTGCGTTCTGGGGTTGGCCGAAGGTCGCGGCCTGTTCTTCGCGAATGCAGATGCGACGGATCGCGACGGCTTTCCCGGTGGCCGCGTCGACATCGACCATCGTCCCGCCCAGCCGCACGTCTTGGCTGGCCACGTCGAAGGCCAGTGGCTGGAAGGTACGGGTCGTCTCGATCACGCGGTCCGTCCGTCGTCCCAGGATGCTGTCGTAAGGG
>WVZU01000331.1:0-589 GCA_011772275.1 Planctomycetales bacterium
AAACATTCCCAACCTGTCGCATCCGGATGCCCCGGTGGGTGACGAGAAGGCGTGTGTGGAATTGGTCCGCGGCCGGACGCCGCTGCCCCAGTTCGATTTTCCGCCGCGGGATCATGTCGAATTGGGCGGGCTGTTGGATCTGATCGATTTTGAAAGCGGCAGCAAGGTCGCCGGTCACGGTTTTTACTACTTGAAAAATGATGCGGTATTGTTGGAACTGGCGTTACAGCAGTATGCGCTGGCCAAGCTGGTTGGTGAGGGTTTCGCGCCAATCATCACCCCCGACCTGGCTCGTACAGAGATCCTGCAGGGAATCGGCTTTATTCCCCGCGGCCCGGAAACACAGATCTACAGCATCGAAAACAGTGACTTGAACCTGATCGCCACCGCGGAAATTACGCTGGGTGGCATGTACGCCGACACCATTTTCGACTCCCAACAACTGCCGCTGCGGTTGTGCGGTGTCAGCCACTGTTACCGCACCGAGGCGGGCGCGGCGGGCCGAGCATCGCGGGGGCTGTACCGCGTGCACCAGTTCACCAAGGTGGAAATGTTCGCCTTTACGCTGCCGGACCAAAGCGAGCCGATG
>WVZU01000331.1:596-6580 GCA_011772275.1 Planctomycetales bacterium
TTGGAGATCCCCTACCGCGTGATCGACACGCCGACCGGCGACCTGGGCGGACCGGCTTATCGCAAGTACGACCTGGAAGCCTGGATGCCGGGCCGCGGGGACGGCGGCGAGTTTGGCGAAGTGACCAGCACCTCCAACTGCACCGACTACCAGGCTCGGCGGCTGGGCATCCGCTACAAGACCAAGGGCCAGCGGGGTACCGACTTCGTCCACACGTTGAACGGCACGGCCATCGCCATCAGCCGGGCCCTGATCGCTGTGCTGGAAAATCATCAGCAGGCGGACGGGTCGATCCGGGTTCCCCCGCCGCTGCAGTCGCTGATCGGCAAAGACGTGATTCGGCCAGTCGCTCAGCAGCCGCGGGCCGAAACTGACGGCCCCTAACAGGAACATGACCAGCGGATGCGCCGCCGCCCGAGTGACCCCAACGGGACTCGAACCCGTGTTGCCGGCGTGAAAGGCCGGAGTCCTAGACCGCTAGACGATGGGGCCGTGAAAATCTGGCTGGCGCCGCAGCGAGCGTGGCGAAACGGGCTGTTTGTATGGCGAGTCCTTTGTGAGACCTAAAAATTGCGCTGCTGCCGGTGTCGCGAAAGTCGCCCAGACTTTCAGCGACACAGGAATTGCGGAAACCCCTGACGCGTGTTCGTCACCGGAAAATTTACCGCTCTGAAACCCCTAGGTTTTTAAATGGTCGATGCAAAACTCGTCAAGTGCGACCTGGGGTTTCGTCGCTGACCGGCCGGCAACGCTTTTCTGGCGGCGGGGAATACCGCAAAGAAAACCGCAAAGAACACGATGGTCCAGAGCGGCCGGGTCCATTTTGCCAGCCCAGCCATGGCGATCGCTGGGGGCGCCAGGGGGGCGCAAAAGGGTTGCCAAAGCGGGCAAACACGAGCAAAGAAAAATAGGGGCACTCGGCCGCAAAGAGGCAGCCGAATCGACCGTCTACGGCTCCGGCGAACTCGCCCGGCCCGGCTCGGCCGCCTCGCTCCCTTCGGCCGCCGCCGCGTCGGCTCGCTTGATCGCTTCGTAGACTTCCCGGCGATGTACCGGAACCTCCTTGGGGGCCTCTACTCCCAAACGGACCTTGTCGCCGCGAATCTCCACGACCACGATGGTGATGTCATTATTAATGACAATACTTTCGTTCTTCTTGCGCGATAATACTAACATCGATCGATTCCTTCGAGCACTCCGGTGCGAGCCTGGTAAAACATCAATGGGTGTTAATCAGTCGGCCAGCCCGCACGCGTGCCATTTCGAGGCCCACAGGGCGGTCTGGCAGGACCAACCCCATAACAGCGGACGCTTCCTTCCATTCCACTCTACGAGCTGGCTGCGCAGAGTCAAGGAAAACGATCGCTCAACGGCCCGGAATCAAGAGATTTTAACGACTTACGGCCGGACATTTGGTAGGGTTTACGCCGCCACCCCCCTCGCCACAGCTGGTGAAACCGGGCTCGGCGAGCTGGTTCATCAAACATAAGTCTTAAATACATATGCCCTTACGTAACGCGCCTCTTCGCGGCGACAAGATTCTCTGTAACTCCCATTCTTCCCAAGCTATTTTTTGCCCGCCATTTGGCAAATTTTCGCTCGTCGCACAGTTCGGCCAGGCGAAGGCCCCCTCTCCGTCCCCCTCGTCTGCAGGACCGACGAATTTTGTCTGCTCGGTGCGGCAACGCGTCACATCCATCGAACAGCAGGTGGCCGTTCGGCAGCGGTCAGGGGCCCGTCTAACAACGGTGCCTGTCCTGGGGGCGTTTCTGGGGGCGTTTTGCGGTAGCGGTCAGGGGGCCCGTCTGGCAACAGTGCCTGTCCTGGGGGTGGTGCTGGGGTGGTGTCGGGGTGGTGTCGAGCCGGGCGGTGGTGTGTGGGCCGCGACCTGGATGCGTGTGGGCCTGTTCTCGGCCTGTTCTTGGCATGGCGGGATGACCGCGCTGCTGGCCCCGCAGTTTGTCGGCAACCGTACAGTTGCGAGGGTCCGGACGGTGTCTATAATTCAGTTTGGAGTTAAAGATAAGATGACCGTCGGGGAACCGCCGGTTTCCCGGGGGGGTGTGGCCTGACGACATGATGTTTGCAACCTGATTTCTTTTGCGATCCGAGAACTTGCGGGTCGTGATTTTTGGAAGGATTTTGGTAAAGAGATGCGTGATTGGTTTCGCGATGTAATCACGGCGGTCTTCACGGTGGCTCACGGCATGGCGGTCACGTTGCGCTATTGGCTGAAAACGTACGACCGCGACCGCAAAACGTTTACTCAACATTTTGAATATCCCGAATTGCCCGTTCCGGTGGCACCGCGGTACCGCGGCTACCATCGTTATGACTTGACGACCTGTATCGCATGCGACCAATGCTCCAAGGCCTGCCCGGTCGACTGCATTTATATTGGCAAGCAGCGTGTGGAAAACGGCAAGGGGTTCAAGGTCACCGGTTTTGCCATTGATTATTCGAAGTGCATGTTCTGTGCTTTGTGTGTCGAACCCTGTCCGGTGGATTGCATTTTCATGGGTGCCACGCACGACTTGAGTTGTTACAGTCGCGACGGTTGCATTGTCGATTTTTCGCGGCTGCCGTTGGACATTGCCTGGGGACGGGCGACCTTGAATCCGACGGCGGTGGCAGATTCCAAAGTGATTACCCAACCGGTGCATGCCGGGCCCAATTAATGATTCATGAAAGGGTTGTTGGCGATCCGCCGGCGACCACGGCCACCATGGAAGCTTCGGACTTCAAACGCTTGTTTACGGTCGATGAGGCCAATGCCATGTTGCCGTTGGTCCGCGCGATCTGCCGCGACTTGTCCAATCTGGCTCGTGAAGTGATCGACCGCCGGCAGCGTCTTTCGTTCTTGCAGTCCCGTCGTGAAAAGGACCGGGACGACCTGTACGGAGAGGAACTGGCGCAAATCGAAGAGGAGCTCGAAAAGGACAGCGAGCGTCTCGAAGAGTACGTGCACGAGTTAAAGGAACTGGGCGTCGAACCCAAGAACGCCGTGGAAGGCCTGGTCGATTTCCCCTGCGCCATGGAAGATCGAATTATTTATTTGTGTTGGAAGCTGGACGAGCCTGAGGTTCTGCACTGGCACGAGCTGGATGCGGGCTTCGCCGGTCGCCAACCGCTGACGGCCGGCAGTAGCGCGGTCGAGGAAAACTTTGGCAGCGATTCCGGCGGGCTGGGCTGAGCTGCGCCGTTGCTGAGCCGCCCCGTTGCCGAGCTGCCCAGTTTCTAGTGGCCCGGTTTCTGGCTATCTAGTTTCTGGTTACCTGGTTTCTGGTTACCTGGTTTCTGGTTACCTGGTTTCTGGTTACCTGGTTTCTGGCTGTTCGATGGCGAGTTGTCTGACAAGCCTGACGATGGTCTTCTGGGGCCTTGGAGGCTCGGATAAGGTGCCAGCGCGATGTTGATCCCGCGGTTTTCGATTCGCTGGTTGTTCCTCCTCACGGCGTGCTTCGCTCTGTTTTCCCCAGTCCTGGCCGCGGGGTGGCGCGGCGAGTCCTGGGCGGCTGGCGTGGCCATCGCGGTGTTGTTTTTGGTGGTGACGCTGATCGTCTATGCGGCCGCTTTCTGGCTGGCCTGGTCGTTGTACCGGGTCGTCACGCCGGCTGGCGGCCTCGGGGCCCGTGCGGCGGTGACTCGCGATACGAAAGAGCAGGGTGCTGGCCTGGATGCAGGTACGCCTGTCGAGGAACCGCGTGAAAGATGACCGGCGTGGGGGACCATTTTTGGCGGACCGGCATGGCGGTTGTGCCCTGGCTGCTGGTCGGCCTCTGCAGCCCGCCACCCGCTTGCGCCGCCACAGGTGACCGCTGGACAGCGCCCCACCCCAAGATCCCTCCCCGCAACGGGCTGACCCTCACGGTCGATACCTCCTGGGTCGACGGACCCGGCTATCGCCCGGTGCTGGTCGAGGTCCACGCGGTCAAGCCGGTGGCGTACCAGCGCGAGCTGGAAATTCATCTGCAAGTCAGTGGGGTTTGGCGCTCATTGAGCCACAACCTGGGCGTCCGCCAAAAAATCCTCCTCCCCCCAGATACACAGACCGCCGTGGCCACGGTGCGGCTGCCCCAGTTTTCCCCCATCTATTCGCTGGGCTGGACCGTTTATGTCAACGGGGTGGAGGCACCTGAGTTGAGCGCTGCGGCCGTGCGGGGCCCCTCCCCCGGCAGTAACGGCTACCACGAAGTCCAACCTCGAGTGCTGAAGGTCCGTGGCACTGCTGCGGGGGGAACACCCCGACCGTCGGTCGCGATCCCCGACCCGCGTGACCCGACCAGCCAACGCTGGAATTGGGGTGCGGCCGGGGGTGGGATACCGAACGTGGTGGAACTGAACTGGACCCAATTGCCCGACCGTTGGCTGGACTACAGCTGCCTCGATTCGGTCTTCCTCTCTGCAGACGCTTTGCCACCCCGGGCGGCGGGCGGCCGGACGCGGTCGAAGAAACTGGAGGCCGTCCAGCGGTGGGTGGCCGCCGGCGGAAACCTCTTCGTGCACTCGGTCGGCGACGACTTCCGCCGCCTGGGAGACCTGGAAGCGGCGCTGCGGCTGCCGCGGCAGCCGAACGGTCCGCCAGCGGCGCGTGGCTGGCGGGCGGACCGCGATCGGCAGACCCAAGCCGTGTTGCGACAGGCCTCGCCCAACAAGGTGGTCAACCAAGGGGGGGCACAAATGGTGGTGGACCAGCAAAACCAGCCGCTGCTGCAAAAATTTTCCTCAAAATTTCTCTGGCGCGACTACGGCTTGGGCGCTGTGGTGGCCCTGGCCGGCCCCCTGCCTGCCAATTTCGATCTGGCCGTGCCGTGCGAAGTGCCGGCCCCGTACCGCCAGCACTGGTCGCTTCGCCACGGGGTCTCCTTCCAACAACCTGCGCCCGACTTCTGGTCGATGCTGATTCCCGACGTGGGCTTAGCCCCCGTCGGCGAATTTCGCGTCCTGATCACCCTGTTTGTGATCGTCATCGGACCGGTGAATTACTTCTTCTTGCGGCGGATCGGCAAGCTGCACCTGCTGCTGATCAGCGTGCCGCTGGGAGCGGCCCTGGTGACGGGCGGGCTGTTCCTGTACGCCGTGGCGGCCGACGGATTCCAGACGCGGGTCCGAGTCCGCAGCTTTACCGAGATCGACCAGCGGAGCGGCGAGGCGGTCTGCTGGTCGCGTCAATCGTATTACGCCGGTCTGGCCCCGTCGGAGGGACTGCAGATGCCCGACGATGTTGTCGTCTACCCGATCCGCTATTCCCGACGTGGCTACCACCGCGATCCTGACAAACCGCGCGAGATTCGCTGGAACGACCAGCAACAACTGACCCGCGGGTGGCTCGACTCGCGGACGCCCACCCAATACCTGGTCATCGGGGCAAGGGCGACCGAAAAAGGGCTGGTCTTCCAAAAGGTGTCCGACGGCATTCGCCTTCGTAACGGCCTGGGCACCGCCATCCATCACCTGCTGGTCAGCGACCAGCGGGGTGGTTTGCATTGGGGCGAGGCGATCCCCCAGGCCGATGCCGCCACGCTCAGCCCTATCCCCCTGGAAGCGGCCCGCCGCAAGTTTCGTGATATCTTCCAAAGCCATTGGCCTCAACCGCCCGGGGAACTCGACCCGGCGGCGGCCGCCTCGTTCGCTTGGGAGCAGGAGTTCTGGGAAACGTTCGACTTCGGCGACGGTTACAATTATCAGGGCTGCCAGTCCAGTCGCCTGGAATACGCCTTGCGGCACTGGATGGCGCTGAAACCAGCACCCCCGCCGCGCAGCTATCTGGCCATCGTCCAGCAGTCGCCCGAAGTCCGGTTGGGCCTCGAAGATGTCATCCAAACCGCCAGCTTCCACGTCGTGCTGGGCCGCTGGTAGGGGCTAGAGCGGTTAGGGGCTAGGGAGGAAGTGGGGAAACCGGCACGGTGGTGGGATCGTGAGGGAAGGCTGGTTTTTTGGTCCTTGAACATCATTTTGAACAGGAGGCAGCGGAGGTCACAGAG
>WVZU01000331.1:6698-8003 GCA_011772275.1 Planctomycetales bacterium
GACTTCGAAATTCGAATTTCGGATTTTTCTCCGCCAGCCAGTCAGGCAGCTTTTTCGGGCGGCGGGCTTGTTCATTTTTGACAGGATTGACAGGATCGACATGATACTTTGGTCAGGTTTGGTGCTTAAAAGTCATTTGTGCTCGCTGTCTCCTCCCCCGGTCTCGAAGAGGCCGGCTACAGCAGCCAGACCCGGCCCCCTGCGGGTGCCAACCGCCACCCAGGTCCTGATTGCACCTTGCACCCCCTAACCCCTAGCCCCTAGCCCCTCCCATGCCCTCTACCCCGATGATCGAACTGCAAGGTGTGCATCGGTATTTTGGCTCGACCCGCGCGGTGAACGACGTGTCGTTTGAGGTCCAGCGGGGGGAGGTGTTTGGGTTTATCGGTCCGAACGGAGCGGGGAAGACGACCAGCATGCGGATTCTGGCGACGCTGGACACCCCCACGCGGGGCGATGCCTTTGTGGACGGGTTCTCGGTGGTGGAGGATCCCGATCGGGTCCGCAGCCGGCTAGGGTTCATGCCGGACTACTTTGGTACGTACCCCAACGTGAATGTCAGCGAGTACCTTGATTTCTTCGCGCGGGCTTATGGCCTGCGGGGTAGCGCCCGCACGCGGGCGGTCGACCATGTCCTGGACTTTACGCTGTTGTCCAGCCTGGCTCAGAAACCGACCGACAGTTTATCCAAAGGGATGAAGCAGCGGTTGTGTTTGGGTCGAGCGATGATTCATGATCCGGCGGTCCTGGTCTTGGACGAGCCGGCGGCGGGGCTGGACCCGCGAGCTCGGATTGAACTGCGGGACATGATCGGCCGCCTGGCGGCCGACGGGAAGGCGGTCCTGGTCAGCTCACACATCTTGACCGAACTGTCCGAGATGTGTCACCGGGTGGGGATTATTGAACAGGGGCGGTTACTGGCCGTGGGGACGGTGGAGGAGATGCGGCAGCGGATGGAGCCGCACGCAACGGTCCGGCTGAGGGTGCTGGGGGGAGCGGCCGAGGTCGGCCCGTGGCTGGAGCAGCGAGCGGACGTGGCCGAGTTCCGCCTGGAAGGCGAAGTCGCTCTGGTCTCGCACCGGGGAGACCGCGCGGCCGAGGTCGCATTGCTGCGGGACCTGATCCAGGCCGGCTTTCCCGTGGCGGAGTTTCGCGCGGAAACGAAGAGCCTCGAAGATGTGTTTATGCACTTGACCAACGGTCGAGTGCAGTGAGCGGGGAGGGCCGGCGGCGGTTGCGGAGCACGTGCCGGCAGCGGGCCCTGGGGGAGAGCGCGTGTTGAGCGTGGGTGGGACAACCAGCGAG
>WVZU01000331.1:8060-8484 GCA_011772275.1 Planctomycetales bacterium
GACTGGCATTCATCGGTCCGGAGTCCGCTTACACCGCCAAGGCGGACGACATGTTTTACGGCTACTACATGATCCTCGCCTTTCCCCTGGCGATCATCATCCCTTTTTCCGCCTTCCGCTCGCTGGCGGCCGAACGCGAACAGAATACCTACGAGCTGCTGTCGATCACCAACCTGACCGCCCGGCAGATCATCAGCGGCAAGCTGGGCAGCGCGGTAATCCAGATGATCGTCTACCTCTCGGCCGTCACGCCCTGCCTGACCTTTACCTACCTCTTGCGGGGCATCGACATCTTCACGATTGCCTACGTCGTCTTCTACACCTTCTTCGGTTCGCTGGGGCTGTCGGCGGTGGCCCTCTTCCTGGGGACGATTTCCGAGTCACGGTATGGCCAGGTGGTGGTGTCGGTGGTCGTGATCCTGGG
>WVZU01000401.1:0-2579 GCA_011772275.1 Planctomycetales bacterium
TCCGATTAATCTAAAGTGGTCTGCCGTTTCGATAAAGGTGGAAGGGGTGTGTTGGATTCGATTCCAGGCAAGGAGCACGATGGCCGCTTTCTGCTGGCGGATGGAGCCGCAAATTTGGGGAGGTTTTAGCATGCACTGCTTGCGATTCGCCTTTGCCGTGGCGATCTTACCGGTCCTGGCCGGTGTCAGCCTGGCCGGACACTCCAAGGCTCAGATCGCGGCAGCTCAAGGTTTCACATTCCAGGGGATCGGTTTTAAGAACCAGACCAGCCGCGCGCGGGAGACGTTTACAGAGCAATTTCCCGAGTCGGTAGGGGACGCCGAGCAGATTGACGACCGGGGCAGGCGCAGCTATGAGGCGAAGTTGCCGGACAAGCGGATCCTGCGGGCTCGGTACGAAAACGGCCTTCTTTACGAACTGGAGATCGTCGGTCCCCGCTTGCAAAGTTCCTATGAAAAACTGTCGAAACAATTTGGTCAGCCCGATGTGGCCAGCGGGTACGGCCGATCGTTTCAATGGATCCTGGGCAACATCCGCGTCTGGTTGCGGGTCGATCAGAAAAAAGAGGTGGTGGTGTACCACGACACCAAGCATCTGGAAGCGGGGGCGGGCGCGGCGGCGGGTGAGTAGTCGGGCAGGCCGGCAGGCGGGCGGGAAGGGGTCGGGAGTCTTTTTCGCCACCTGTCCCCCTATCCATCGATGCAGGGTTTTTCGGTGGCGAAAAAGACTCCCGACCCCGTGAGGTGGCGACCCCGTGAGGTGGCGACCCCGTGAGGCGGCGACCCCGTGAGGTGGCGACCCCGTGAGGCGGCGACCCCGTGAGGCGGTCATTGCCAGGTCGCTGTGGGCCGTTTCGTATTGGGCATCCGGGAAAGGCGCGGCATTGAGGGAGCGACGCTCTACTGGGGCCCGGTACCAGGCGTGAGCGGTACGGCCGGTTTCAGGAAAGGGCCAGCCGGCTGGACCGGGCTGGCGGAGGCGACCTGCGGGGTCGGCTGGCGGTCGGCCGGGGTTGGTTGCGGTGTATGTGGCCCGCGGTTGCGGGTGCGATCTTCCCTTGGGCGGTCCGCGGCCGATACCGATACGTTCCGTGCGGCGCTGGCCGGCACCACGAATTGGGGCTGCAAAGCGGTGGTCGAACGGCTGCTGGACCAGGCGACGGGCTGCGAGGGCGAGCGGCCGTAGCGAGGCAGCTGTTCTGTCTTCAAGGCGGACCTGGTTTCTGTCACCAGCCCGGCCCGCGCGACGGGTAACCTCTTTTTGCCCGGGCTGACCTGGGGGACAGCGGTGGGCAGATCTGAGGCTGGCCCGCGATCGGCTGGCGGCAGGACGGTAATGGGTTCCGACTTCACATACTCGATCCAGACCGGGGCGATCACCTGGAGCAGCGGCCGCGGCTGAGCAGGATGAGCAGGATGTGGTTTGTCGTTGACAATCACCTGGGGAATCACCTGAGAAATCGATGGTGTAGATGCTGGGCTGTTACGATTTTCCGCGAAAGCGAGCGTGGATGGCGGGCCGGTCGATACGTTGACCAGCGGCAACGCTGAATCGTTCGCCGTACCGCCCAGCGTTTCTTGCTCAGCAAGATCCGCGCCACCTGCCGAGGACCCGCTCGCCACCGTGCAAGCTGGCTGTGCCGCCGATATGTCGCTGACCACCACGGGCAACCGTACCGCGCGGCGGTCAAGTGGCGGAACGCACGGTTCCGCATGGCCAACCCCCTGATCGATCGACGAACAGAAGCTCCATGAGCACTTGCTGCTGGTGCTAGCGGGCCCCTGAGCCTGCACGTTTGCCACGACCAGCAGCAGGGCGGTCAACGGGCCCAGCATGGTATTCAATCGGCGCTTCACAAACGACCTTCGTTTCTCGTGGTAAGGGATCGCACGTGCATCGAGGACACTGCCTTGATCCCGACAATTGACATAATCGATCCGACGGACAAAGTCGGTACAGGAAACCCCCCGCCAGAGTGCCAACCAAACATTGGGGACCCGGCACATCCGCTACATCCGTCAAACTCAACGGATGCCGACTCGCTCAAGTGTTTTCAGGCAAAGCCGCCAGGTTGCCTGGTTTTACAGACCAGCAACTGTGAGGGGGTGGTGGGGAAGGCGGGCACTGCCGATGGTCCGACGGCGAGCGGGCGGGGCGGCTTCAAGAAAATTGGGTTGAAGCCGTGAATTGGGGGGCGCGGATTTCCGGCGAGGCGGGTATGGCGACAAGGGGATGGTGGTCCCGGTGGCTGCCGGCATGCCGCCGTGGGTCGGCGAATGGGAAGGAACTAGTTTACGCGATGGTTCAGCAGGGGAGGCGCGTCGATTTTTAAGTCTTCAGAGGAATTTGTGGATAAGAAGCAACTGAGATAGAAAAAGGGAATGGTCCCTGGCAGAGAGGAATTGATCGCGATGGCTGCCAGCCATGGGTAGTTTTTTACTCAGCGAGATTGTTCGGCCCGTGCAGAGCGAATAAGCGGGTCGGTTAAGGGTGGTATTTAAGACCGTGATGAAATGTACTCTTAACCGACTGCTCTTAACCGACTACTCTTAACCGACTACTCTTAACCGACTACTCT
>WVZU01000401.1:2755-2908 GCA_011772275.1 Planctomycetales bacterium
CTCTTAACCGACTACTCTTAACCGACTACTCTTAACCGACTACTCTTAACCGACTACTCTTAACCGACTACTCTTAACCGACTACTCTTAACCGACTACTCTTAACCGACTACTCTTAACCGACTACTCTTAACCGACTACTCTTAACCGACT
>WVZU01000008.1:0-5886 GCA_011772275.1 Planctomycetales bacterium
TCTTAACCGCCACTCTTAACCGCAACTCTTAACCGCCACTCTTAACCGCAACTCTTAACCGCAACTCTTAACCGACCTCTTAACCGCTCTTCGCGGGCCCAACCATCAGGCTGCCAAAAAAACTCTGCTCATTTCTGGCAGACATTTGGCGCAATTCCCCTTTTCAATAGACCATCCTTTCCTAATTCAGTCGCTTCTTACCCACAGATTCTTCCGAAGCCCTGATTTTTACGGGGAGTTGCCTGCCAGCTGGATTAGCAGTTCCCGCACGCGGCCGGGGTCCACGTCGGGATTTTGCTGTTTTGCTTTTCCGATCAGGGCCCCCACGGCCTGCAGCTTGCCGCCCTGGATGTCCGCGACGATCTTGGGATGGGCGTCGATCAGTTGTTGGCACAGCGACCGCAACTGGGAATCGTCCAGCCGCTGGATGCCCAGTCCCTCCATCACCTGATCGGCAGACTGCCCCGTTTCGATCATCTGGGCCAGCACCTCCCGTGCTCGACCGGTCGTCAGATCCCCGGCCACCACGATCTGCAAGAGTTGTCCGAGGGCTTTTTGGTCGAGCGGGTATTGGTCGATGGGGATTTCATTTTCGTTCAGGTAACGCAGCACATCCTGCTGGACCCAGTTGCTGGCCAGCTTGCCATCCCCGCAGGCTTCGGCCACGGCCAGGTAGTAATCGACCAGGGCCCGGCCCTGATTGACCAGCACGTCGCTGTCGTAAGCATTGATCCCGTACTGCTGCTGCAGCCGCTGTCGGAGGGCGGCGGGCAGTTCGCCCAATCGGTCGCGGGCGTCCTGGATCTCCTCCTGGCGGACGGTGACCGGCACGAGGTCCGGTTCGGGAAAATAGCGATAGTCGCTCGACTCTTCCTTGCCCCGCTGAGCTCGTGTGAGTTGAGCGGTGTCGTCCCAGCCGCGGGTTTCCTTAGTAACTTTGGGATCCCCCAGCTGGCGGCCGGTCTGCTGCCACTGTTCGTACTGGCGTTGGGCTTCATAAGCCAGCGCCCGTTCGACCGCTCGGAAGCTGTTCATATTCTTCACTTCCACGATCGGCGTTGCGATCTGTTGGCCGTCTTGCTGGAGATGCAAGTTCACGTTGGCATCGACCCGCAGGCTGCCTTCCTGCATGTTGCAGTCGGAGACTCCCAGGTAGGTCAGCAGCAATTTCAGTTCGGTCAGGTAGGCCTTGGCTTCGGCCGGGGACCGCATATCGGGCTGGCTGACGATTTCCAGGAGCGGCGTACCGCACCGATTCAGGTCGATACGGCTGTCGGCCTGGGCGGCCGCCTCGTCGTGCATGCTTTTGCCCGCATCTTCCTCCAGGTGCGCTCGCAAAATCCCTACCCGCTTGGGCGAAAAAGCGCCTTTGGCATCCTGAATATCCAGATAGCCATCGTGGGACATCGGCAGGTCGAACTGGCTGATCTGGTATCCCTTGGGCAAATCCGGGTAGTAGTAATTTTTGCGATCCCACTTGGTGAGAGGAGGTATTTGGCAGTTCAGGGCCACCGCCGTCGTCAATGCCAGCTGGAAGGCCTTCCGATTCAGAACGGGCAGAGCGCCGGGCATACCGGTACAAACGGGGCAGGTCTGCGTGTTCGGCGGGGCCCCAAATTGCGTACTGCAACCGCAGAACAGTTTGGCACGAGTCGCCAGCTGCACGTGGACTTCCAGGCCGATGATGGTGGTGTAGGAGCTCAAAGGTTGGGGTTTGCGTGGGGCAGCGGGAACGACGCTGAGCTTGGCCCGCGCTGCTGCGCTCGGCCCGATCATTCCCGTCTCGCTCTCCGCCGCCGCGTTCTGCCGGCGAGTTTCTGTCTGCCAGCTTTTTTCTTTTCGCTGTGCGCCTTGCTACGCTTTTCCTTCTGCCTGCTGGCCGTCCGCTGCCAGCTTCGGTTTTTTCTGATGCCATAAGGTGGCTTGTTGGTACATGAATGCGGCCCGCAGCAGCCGTTCTTCCGCCAGGGGAGGGGCTTGCAGTTGCAGTCCGATGGGGAGGCCGTCGCGGCTGAACCCGCAGGGGATGCTGATCCCGGGTGTGCCTGCCAGGTTGGCGCTGACCGTGTACAAGTCGACCAGGTACATCGACAGCGGGTCATCGATTTTTTCGCCGATGGGGAAGGCGGGTGTGGGTGTGACGGGTCCCAGGAGGACATCGACTTTGCGAAAAGCTTCGCGAAAGTCATGGGCGATCAGCCGGCGGACCTTGAGGGCCTTGAGGTAGTACGCATCGTAATACCCGGCGCTTAATGCATACGTTCCCAGCATGATCCGCCGCTTGACCTCGGGCCCGAAGCCTTCGGCGCGGGTCTGGCGGTACATGCGGACCAGAGGGGAATCCAAGGCAGCCAGGGCGTGCTCGTCTTGCGCCGCGGCCAATGCCGCTTGCTCGCGGTCCAACTCCTGTTGCATCGCAGCGACATCGGTGCGGTAGCCGTAGTGGGCGCCGTCGTAGCGAGCCAGGTTGCTGGAGGCTTCCGAGGGGGCGATGATGTAGTAGGTGGCGACCGCGTATTTACTGTGGGGCAGATCGACCGGTTGCACCGTGGCTCCCAGATCCCGGTAGACCTGGACCGCCTCCTTGAGGGCCGCGGCCACGTCAGGGTCGAGGCCCTCGCCCAGCTGCTGATTGGGCATGCCGATTCTCAGTCCCTCCAGCCCTTGGCGCAGCGACGCCGTATAGTCGGGCACCGGCCGATCGATGGACGTGGCATCTGCGGGATCGTGTCCTTCAATGACTTCGTTCACCAGGGCCACGTCTTCGACGGTCGCGGCCAGGGGGCCCACCTGGTCCAGGCTGCTGGCGAAGGCGATCAGGCCATACCGGCTGACGCGGCCGTAGGTGGGTTTCATGCCGACCACGCCGCAGAGTGCGGCGGGCTGGCGAATCGAACCGCCGGTGTCGCTACCGATGGACAGCGGGGCCATGCGGGCGGCCACGCAGGCCGCCGCGCCACCGCTGGACCCCCCCGGAATCCGCTTAGTATCCCACGGGTTCCGGGTCACCTGGAACGCGCTATTTTCGTTCGACCCGCCCATCGCGAACTCGTCCATGTTCGTTTTTCCGATCAGGATGGCGTCTGCGGCTTGCAGCTTCTGCACCACGGTGGCGTCGTACGGCGGCCGGAAAGTCTCCAGCATCCGCGAGGCGCAGGTGGTGGGTTCGTCGCGTGTGCAGAGCACATCTTTGACCGCGACGGGCAAGCCGGCCAGGCGACCGACCGGTTGCCCGGCCGCTCGACGGCGATCAATATCTTCGGCTTCAGCCAGGGCGGCATCGCGACGGACGCTGAGGAAGGCCTGGATGCGGCCGTCCTGGTTTTCGATCTGTTGCAAACAGGCGCTGACCAGTTGCTGAGCGGTCAGTTCGCCCGCCTGCATTTGGTCGAGCAGTTCGGTTGCCGAGCTATCCAGAAGTGACATGCTTTGGTTCCCGGTCACGTCCCCGCGGGCGAGCTTGCCAAGTCAAGCGGTTATTCGCCCAGGACGGCAGGTACTCGGTAACATTCGTCGTCACGATGCGGCGCGTTGCCCATGATCCGCTCGCGATCCAGGCTGGCCCGCACTGTATCCTCGGCAAAGACATTCTCCAGATCCACGGCGTGTGCCATCGGCTGCACATCGTCCGTGTCCAGCTCGGCAAGCTGCTCGATATATTGCACAATCTGGCTCAACTGAGCCGTCATTTTGTTTAGCTCGTCGGCCGACAGCCGGAGCCTGGCGAGCAGCGATACTTTTTCGACGATTTCTTGGGAAAGGCTCATGGCAAAGGTCTCCCAGCTTTCCCCCTCCCCGCTGCCGCGAAGGTCAAGGTTGGGAAGTCGTGAGCGTGTTGGCGAAGATTGGTGTTGTATGCGGGCATGCGGGTCGTTTGTCCTTTCCTGCCGATCGCGGGTGCGGCTGCCGAAAAATTGGCCGCGGGTGTTTTGGCAGGTGCGCGGGGCGAAGGGGGGCTTCTCGTTGATGATTTTTGGTCGACGCGCCGGTCGTGGGGATCGGCAGCCGTCTCCGCAGATCGGCCGCAAAGCCGGCCGGGAGGGGTTGGGGGCTACCGCGACCGGGGTCAACGATGTGCCTTGTGCCACGGGCGAAAAAGACTCCCAGCCTTGTGAAGGTTGACTTGCGGCGAATCGGCGCGACGGGCAGGCGTCTTCTCCACGGCGGCGGGTCCAGCTGGCGTGACGAGCACAAGATGGCGGCGGCCTTCAGTCGTTGCCTTGCGGCAGCTGGAACGGTCGAGCCTTAACACGCTTGGTGACTGCGCCGCTGCGCAGGCACTGCGTGCAGACCCGCATCGACTTGTTGGTGCCCTGCGAAGTCGTCACGTGCACTTTCTGCAAATTGGGCTTGAATTTGCGGCGTGTGATCCCGGTCACCTTGGTACCCACACCCCCCAGGTACTTCGCCTTGCCGCGGGTCTGTACCCGGTTGCCCATCTGAGCCCCTTTGCCGCATATTTCACACACCCGTGCCATCGATCGCGTCTCCACCGGCGGACTACATCCGTTTCGGACAAACCGACCAGTATAGTTGTTTGGGCTCAACAGGCAATAGGCATCTGGCTGACCGGCGCGGGGCTGTTGCGGATTGAGCGTTCTTGGCGGGGGCCGATATAATTCGAGGTTCGGTGGTTTGTCCCGGCAAATCTGGCTTTAGCGTAGGCTGTCATGAAACTCCGCGTCGGCCTCATCGGGCTCGGCAATTCGTGGAAAAAACGCCATGCTCCTGTTCTTCGAGCGATGGCGGACCGCTTTGATGTGCGAGCGGTTTGCGACCAGGTGGCCCACCGTGCGGAAGTGGCCGCTCGCGAATTCGAGGCTCGGCCCGTGGGCGGTTTCCGAGCCCTCATTCATGCCGAGGACATCGATGCCATCCTCATGCTGGCTCCCCAGTGGTACGGCGCTCTTCCCGTCATGGCGGCCTGTGATGCCGGCAAGGCGGTTTACTGCGCGGTGGCCCTGGACATCGATTTAGAGCAGGCGGCGGCGGTCAAGCAGCGGGTGGATCAGGCGGGCATTGCTTTCATGGCGGAACTGCCCAAGCGCCACGCGCCGGCAACGCTGCGCCTCAAAGAATTAATCGCCACCCAGCTTGGCCCACCCCGCTTGATCTTCGGTCACCAGCGGATGGTGGTGGACGGCCCGCCCAGCCGGGGGAATGCGATCCGCAAGGAGCGGATGCACCTGTTGATCGAACTGGTCGACTGGTGCCGGTTTATTGTGGGCCGCGAACCGGACAAGGTGGCGCGTGTCGTGCATCCCGCCAAGCAGGATGGACAAGCGAACGATTACGAGTTGTTGAGCTTGCATTTTCCGGGCGACGAGGGTCCGGCAGGGGGAGAGGTTACCGCTCAAATCAGTTGCGGCCAGTACATCTCTCACGACTGGCCCGAAGCGGTCTCGTTCCGCCGCCCCGCCGGGTTCCAGGTGGCTTGCGAAAAGGGGATCGCCTTCATCGATTTGCCGGCGGGAATGACCTGGTTCGACACCGCCGGTCGGCATCTGGAGTCGTTGGAAAGCGAGCGGCCGGTGAGCGAACAGTTGTTTGCTCAATTTTATCGAGCGGTTACCAGCCTGGTGCGGAGGACGTCCGACGTGGAGGATGCGTACCAGTCGATCCGCATCGTGCTGGCGGCACGGAAAAGCCAGGCGGCGCACGGCGTGGCGCTTCAATTCGAGCCGCCAGGTGAGTGATTGGTAGACGCTGCGACCCCGATGTTCTGGGGCATGCCCAACCCGGACCTGACGCGTGAGGTTGTGGCCCTGTCACCTTTGCGGCTGGGGTTTGGTGGGATTCAGCCGGAGGGGGGCGCAGCCCAGCCGGAGGGGGTCGGGAGTCTTTTTCGCCGCTCGTCCCCCTATCGATCGATGCAGGGTTTTTCTG
>WVZU01000008.1:5940-9146 GCA_011772275.1 Planctomycetales bacterium
TCTGAGGCGAAAAAGACTCCCGACCCCGTCACGTCAGGCCGACCTTTTCTGTGGCGAAAAAGACTCCCGACCCCGTCACGTCACGAAAAAGACGTCCGACCCCGCGACCCCGTGAGGCCGCCCCTGGTTTTTTGGTGGGGCATCCCGGAGCTGGGCCTGGGGCGTGAGGGTATTGCCTGTCGCCGCGTGGTGGTTGCCGACCCGACGGCTGGTGGAGGAAACGGTAGGGGCGTCAGGCAAGCTCCCAGCCGTCCCGGTAGTCCCGTTTGACGACCTGGGCCAGTTCGGGGGCGTTGGTTGGCACGAGGTTGGCCGCGTCCCATGCGACCTTTTTGCCCGGCACGTTGGCCTGGTTGGCGGCGTAGACGGCCAGGTTGCCCAGCAGGATCGTTTCGGTCAGCGGACCGGCGTAGTCGGGGAAGTTGGACATGGGGGTCGACCCGCCCTCCATGCCGGCAAACCACTCGGCGACGTGCAGATCCTCGATATTGCCGGCACCCGCTTTGGGGTAGTCGACGTCGGTCGGTTCGACGCCGATCCATTGGGTGCCTTTCTGAGCGTAGTCGCCGGCGGCGTAAAGTGTTCCCTTGTCGCCGACGATGATCACCCCGCTGCCGGCCGGCTTGACGTCTTGGAAGAGGGACTGCGGCGGCAGCTGCGAACCGTCGTACCAGTGCATCCTAAACGCCGCTCGACCCCCCAGTTCGGGAAACTCGAAGTCAATTTTCGACCAGGAGGGGTAGCTATCCCGGTCGTGGCCGGAGGTCACGGCCTGGACCGACGTTGGGTTCCGCATGTTCAATGCCATGAAGGGGAGGTTGCAGGTGTGGCAGGCCATGTCGCCCAGGGCCCCGGTGCCGAAGTCCCACCAGCCGCGCCACTTGAAGGGGTGATAGCCGTCGGCGTATTCACGGTAGGGTGCCGGGCCGATCCACTGGTCCCATTCCACATGTGCCGGTACCGGCTTGGACGGCGGACGCGCTTCGCCCTGCGGCCAGACCGGCCGGTCGGTCCAGATGTGGACCTCGCTGACGTTGCCCAGCTGGCCGTCGCGGATCTGGTGCGCGGTTTTCCGCATGCTGTCCAGCGCCGTGAATTGATTGCCCATCTGCGTGGAGACGCCTTTTTCCCTAGCCAGCTCGCTCAGCAAGCGGGCCTCGTAAATCGAGTGGGTCAGCGGTTTCTGGCAAAAGACGTGTTTTCCCGCGCGGATTGCCATGGCGGCGGCCAAGGCGTGAATGTGATCCGGCGTACTGATGGTGACGGCATCCACGCGATCGCCCAGCTGGTCCAGCATCTGGCGAAAGTCGGTGAACGTCTCTGCCTGAAAGCGTTTACCAGCCCGTTCCAGCTGCTGCCGGTCGATATCGCAGACCGCCACGATCTTGCCGTGCCGTGCGGCATTGCGTGAATCGCTCCCACCCTTGCCGCCAAGGCCAATGCACGCCACCTGGACCTGGCTGTTCGGCGAGGTAGATTCTGCCGCTCGACTCGCCCCGCCAATCCAAAAAGAAATCCCTGTGGCGGCCGAGGCTTGCAAAAAACGACGACGATCTGGATGCTGGTTCATCATGAAACTCCCACTAGGACGCGAGGAAAAAACTTCAAGGACACGTTCCGCATGAGGGCGGGAACTATGGGGCAGGCAGGGTTCCGGAGGGAAGGCGGGCACGGGGGGCCGACCGAGCAGATTATATCGGGGCAGGGCGAAATTGACAAACGTCCGGTTCTGCAGGTAAAGAATTGCTCAGAAAACCACCGGAAACATACGGGGCACCTTGTATAATGGCGACGTGGGTACGTTCAGCACGTCGACACGACTGGTCTGAACGTTTCTGTTTCCCAAAAGAGATGAGGGAGCGACCGGATGAAATTACACTTCAAGCACCGTGGGGGCGGGACCTGCCTGGCCCTCCTCCTGGCACTTTGCTGGCAAAACGCCAACTCGGCGGCCGCCGACCCGCCGGGTGACGCAGCGGCGGTGGCGCTGGTCCAGCAGCTGGGTGGGAGCCTGGCGCGCGATGAAGGTGGGGCCGTGATCCTTGTCGACCTGCAGGAACGGCCCGTGACCGACCAGCAGCTGGCCGTTCTGGCGCAACTGCCGGACTTGCAGCAGCTGAATCTGTGGGGAGCGGCGGTTACCGACCAGGGTGTGGAAAAGCTGATGGTCCTGGACAAGCTGCAGGTGCTGGAATTGCAGAATACGATGGTCACCGACGACAGCCTGCGGATGTTGCAGAAACTGCCGCAACTCAAATCGCTGAACCTCCGCCGCTGTACCCAGATCTCCGACGAAGGCCTGGCGGCCATCGCCGATTTCCCGCGGCTAGCTTATCTGCACCTGCTGTACACGAAGATTGGCGATGCCGGCCTGGCCAGACTGCAAGCTGCCAAACGCCTCCGGCTGCTCGACCTGCGCGGTTGCATGAGCGTCACCGATGCCGGGCTCTTGTCGCTGAGCTCGTTGCCCGAACTGGTGGCGCTCAAGCTGCGCAGCTCAAGCGTTACCGACGCAGGGCTCGCGCATTTGTCCAAGCTAAGCCAGCTGAAGTCGCTGGCCTTGGAAGACGCCGGGCTGTCCGACGAAGGACTGGCGGCGTTGGCACAGTTGAAGGAGTTGGCCGAGCTGAACCTGTTTCGCGTGCCGATTGGCGACGAAGGTTTGCAGCAGCTGGGCCGGATCCAGAGCCTGCGGCAGTTGAATTTGCGGAGCACCTATTTGACGGATGACGGCCTGCCGCACCTGGCGGGGCTGCCCAACCTGGAAAAACTCGACCTCTCCGAGACCGATACGTCCGACGCCGGGCTGACCCACCTGGCGCGATTTCCCGCCCTGCAGTCGTTGAACCTGTGGAGCACCCGGATCAGTGACCAGGGCCTGGCGGCCTTGCAGACGTGCCAGAAGCTGACGGCCCTGGACCTGAAGGGCAACTACATCTCGGATGCCGGGTTAAAGCAGTTAAGCGGCATGAAGCAACTGCAGACGCTGAACCTGTCGGAGACACAGGTCAGCGACGAGGGGCTGAAGAATCTGCAGGGCCTGCAGGCTTTGCAGTCCCTCGATCTCAGCCTTACCCACGTCACCCAGGAGGGCGCGCGGCAGCTGCAGACGCTGCTGCCAAAGGCGAAAATTGTGCGAGCTGAGTAAAGACGGGTTCTTCCGGAGAATCTGTGGCTGGATTTCTGTTTCCCAGGGGCGGCCACAG
>WVZU01000247.1 GCA_011772275.1 Planctomycetales bacterium
TACCAGTCAAAACCGTCCCCCCCAAGCCGGGCGGCCTAGTCCTTTGCGAATGCGAACGTTTCTCCCTCGGCGGTGTAGAGAAAGGTGTCAGGAGTTTCACCGCCGGCGGCCATTGCCCAAACGTTTGTCGGGTTGTTGGCTACCTGAAAATTAAGCATTGACAGACCACTCGCCATGCAGGCATATATCCTCAAGACCGATCATCTGATCGCGCCCTTCATGCGGCCGGCCCGCCAGCTGCGCGTCCACAACGTGCCGCTGGGCAGCTGGCAAGAGACTGTGTTGGCCAGTTTGGGTTGCGACGTGGAATGGATCGAATCGGTCCAGCGGATCCGCAAGTTTCCAGCGCTAGTGGTCCACGACAACCTGTTTGCCACCCAGCAAGCTCTGAAAACTTTTCTCCGGCAGGCTCGGCAAGCGAAAGGCAATCGGCGCGCGGCACTGGACACGTCGTTGCTGACCGAACAGATGGTGCCGGCCTTGCAAGGGCCCCTGCTCCCCGGCGCTGACGGCAACAGCCTGCGGGCTTATGACGGCTATTACTTAGAGCAACTGGATGCCGCCCAGCCTCTGGATAAACAAACGCCTCTGTTGCCCATCTCGCACCACGTGCGGTTGCGGCGTTTTAGGGCCAACGGCCAATTCGAAGCCAGCCGGCGATTCACCCTGCCTGTTTCTTCCGTGTTCATGATACCCGTGCGGCATTGGGCTGCCCTTTTGGCCGCCAATCTGCTGGGCATGCCTGGCTTCTTCCTGCACACGGCGCGACGGCGGTGGGCCGAGTTGCTGTTGATGCCACTGCTGGCAGCCTGCCGTTCCCAGTCGGTTTTTCCAGGCGGGTGGCGAGCCAAGACGTATTTGCCGGGACGGCGGTGCAGCGTCGCCGCCAGCGCTCATGTAGAAGCGAGCATTCTGGGGCGAAACGTACGGATTGAACCTCAAGCGGTCGTCCGGAACTCCGTCTTGGGTGACTTCGTGGAAGTTCGTGCGGGGGCGGTCGTGGATGGCTGCTCGCTGGGACCGGAGGTCATCGTGGAAATGGGTAGTCGCTTGCGGGGTTGCGTTGTCGAGCAAGGTGCGTGTGTGGGCACACGTTTCGTGCAATTGTCCATGTTTGGCCAGGAAAGCGTGATTTGCCCCGGTGCCGGTATCACGGATTTTGTCTTGCGGGGAACGGTCAAGATCGACGTCGACGGTCGCAAAATATCCAGCGGCTCACGCTATCTGGGGGGATGCCTTGGCGAGGGTGTCTTCCTGGGGCCCAATGTCGGATTGCCGGGCGGAATTCAGATTCCCAACGGCTGCCAGCTGATCCCCAACCCTCGTATGGCAGTTACCGACGCGGCAGCCAGTTTGCCCCAGCATGTGTTGCGCGTCGACCGTGGTCGCCGTCGAGCGGCTTGAGAGGAGACGTTGGGCGTTCTGGCAGGTGGGCGGACGTGCCGCCAAAGGTCCCCGCATGGTAGTTGAAGTCGTGAGACTTCAGTCGCTGGCCTTGCTGACCGCCTGGACGATCCGAATTCTCACGAATTTGGCTACATCAGGCCGTGCCGCCAGGCAGCCAAAGTGTTACTATTTTGGTAACAGGTTACCGCATTGCAGGAGACGGAAGGGCACCGCGGTTTGTATTAGCCCCGGCATTTATGCCGGGGTGATGATGCTCAGCACCCCAACGGGAAGGCCCGTTTACGGG
>WVZU01000179.1:0-3109 GCA_011772275.1 Planctomycetales bacterium
CGGGGACCGTCGCGGCGGCGGGCAGTTCCGCGACGAGTTCAGCGGCAGGCAGTTCAGCGGCGGTCGCGGCGGCGGGCGCGGCGATAGCGGACTTTGCCCTGCTCGCCATCGCTGTCGTAACCAAAGTCGATCAGCTCCATCGTGCTTCGCCGGACCAGCACGCCCTCGATGTTCAATTCTTTGGAAGTGAAGGCGACGACTTCGCCGGGTACTTCCTGAGCGTGGACGGCCAGTGTGATCTTGGACCCCTTGTCATACTGCTCGACCGTCTTGGTATGGGCGGTGTTCACAATTTCTGAAAGCAACCGGTGCGGCATGCCCACCGCCACCACCTGGGCACTCGACCGCCTCGCCGCTCGACGACCCCGCCGGCCGGTCACCTGCACCTCGCGCCGCAGAACGTAGGGGGCCACGTCCGGCGAGTAGAAGACTTTGATCGTTTTCTGGTCCAGCTGGTCGGCGATGACGTATTTGCGGACGACACATTCCACCGGCTGGCCGTCGATTGGCGTCTCTTGGCGACCAAGTTCCTCAACGCCCAGCTGGAGGCCCACGATTTCGCCATGCGATCCTTGCAGGAGGGTCTGCACAGGGGCCGTGAACTTCTTGCCACCGACCTCCACCGTCGATTCGATCCGCACCTCGACATTGTCAGGACCGATCGCGACCAAGGTCATTTTCTGTTCGGCGGTCGACAAGCCGATGACCTGGCCCCCTTCGTCCAGCGTCTCGGTCACCGTCCGCGTCTGCTGCCAGGCGCCGGGCTCAAAACGACCCCAGCTGTGGTGTTCCATCGAGATATCCGCGGCCATCAGGGTGCCGCTGAAAATCAAGGCCCAGCAGATCAGTGCCGACGTACCCCGGATGGCCTGACCTGGCGATCGCAAGCTGCACGATCGGAAACGTGCCATGATCCCCCCTTCAAATTCCTGATCTCGACAGCTGTCGAACAATCGCCTCAATATAAACCGAGTGGCCGATTTCCGCCAGTAGTTTTTAGGCCCGCAGAGGCCTTAACCCCNNTGCGAGTCCTGGCCCGGCATAACCGTTCGCAGGTCCAGCAACAGCCAATCCGCTTTGAGGCGGCCGACGATCGCCGGCGTGGCGGACCGCAATTCCGAGGCCATGCGGTCCAGCGAGCCCTGCTGGGGCCGCAGCGCGACACACCAGGTGGCCAGCCGCTGGTTGGGCACCGACCCGCCACCCAAAAAGGCCTCATCTTCCACCGCTTTGGCTTCCGCGACGGCCGGGGCTGCCGCGATTTGCGGAGCTAACCGTTCGGCGCGATTTTTCAGGTTATCCAGCGGAGCGGCCAGCAGCTGCAGGAGGGGAATCTCCCGGTTGGCCTGAGCCGGGTCGCGGTGCAGCCTTAACGTCGCCCCCAAGGCCGCCAGGGTCAACTTCCCCACTCGCAACGCGCGAGTCAGCGGGTGCCCCGCGATCCGCTCAATCAACGCTCGACGACCCACAATGATCCCGCACTGAGGACCACCCAACAGCTTGTCGCCACTAAATAAAACCAGGTCCGCGCCCACCTGAATGCTGTGGCCAGCCACCGGTTCGTCCGTAATCCCATACTCGCCAAAGTCGCGGACCGCTCCCGAACCGATGTCGTCGATCACCGGCAGCTGATGCCGTCTGCCCAAGGCCACCAGTTCCTCCAAAGATACGGCCGCCGTGAAGCCCAGGACAACGTAATTGCTGGTGTGCACGCGCATCAACGCCGCTGTGCACTCCCCAATCGCCTGCTCGTAATCGCTAACCCGCGTCTTGTTCGTCGTGCCCACCTCGTGCAGTCGAGCCCCGCTGGCCTGCATCACGTCGGGCAATCGATAACTGCCGCCAATTTCGATCAGCTCGCCACGCGAGACAATCACCTCCTTGCCGGTCGCCAGCGCCGACAGGACCAGAAGGGTCGCTGCGGCATTGTTGTTGACCACCAGGGCCGCTTCCGCCCCCGTCAATTGGCACAGCAGCCCCTCCACCGCCCGCATACGTTGCGACCGCTTGCCCGTCGCCAAATCCAACTCGACGCTCGCATACCCACCAGCCACCAACTGCAGCTCGTCCAGGGCAGCCTGGCTCAGCGGAGCTCGACCTAATCCGGTGTGCAACAGAATCCCGCTGGCATTGATCACCGGACGCAAACTGGGCTGCTCGCCCTGCAGAATTCGCCGAGCGATCTTTTCGGCCAGTTCCGTGACGTCAGGCAGGTTGCCCCCGTTGGTCGATTTGCCAATGTCCGCCCTCAGCTCGTCCAAAAAGCCGCGCACGCCACTGACAACCACGTTGTGGCTGACCCGTTCGACCAACGGTCGCAACGGCTTGCTCTCCAACAGCTCTGTCACCGACGGTATTTTGCGCAAAACATGGGGAGCCATCTGGGGACTTTCCGAGCAGGGAAATCAAAAGGGCCCTCATCAGCCACGGCCTGACTCCTTCGAGGCTAACACCCAGGAGGCCAAGCGTCAAAGGGACTGGGCACACCCAGCGGCACACCAGGCAGCCCCCCGGTCCGCTCAGGCGACCCGCACCGCTGACACCCATCCTGGCCCCCCAGCGGAAACGGCCACGAAAAATTCCGCACCCCCGTTGCCATCGGTCATTACAATAGAGATGGCCGATGCACGCCGCACGAACTGTGCCAGCGACTGAGCATGGATTTTNNTTTGACCTTAAGCGTATCGATCTTTTACGTTCAGCCTCAAATGGCGACGTCGGACGCGGCCAGGCAAAGAGTCGGCCGTCACACGGCGGATGGCTTGTGACACATACAGCTAAACACGCCTGTGCCAGCGACCCAGCGAGAACGATCCATGGATTCGCCAGACAGGACCCGCGGCCCCAGCGGCGTGGGGGGCAGCCCCTTTCCGCTCGCTGAAGCCAGGCGGTTGGTCATGTGCAGTGGCCTGGTGTTGTTCGCCTGCTTCCCGTCGCCGCTGGCAGGGCAACAAAACACGACCCTCCAGCTGCCGGAATTCGGCGTGGCTGTGGACGCGCAAGGGGTGGTTCAGGTCAAAACCTTTCCTGCCGTCGACGGACGACTGCGAGCCCAGCGGCTGGCGGCGGCACAAGCCGCGTTGCCAGCCGACGTTCGGCAACCATCCCC
>WVZU01000179.1:3120-3677 GCA_011772275.1 Planctomycetales bacterium
CGGGTTATGGCCCAGCGACGGGAGGCCGGCCAGCCCCTGGACGCCAACATCCGCTACCTGGCCGGCCTGCAGCGGCTGAAGTACCTGTTCTGCTATCCGGACCCCCGAGGGCCGGCCCACAGCGATATCGTGATCGCAGGACCGGCAGCCGGCTGGCTGCAGGATGTCTCTGGACGGATCGTCGCTACCGATACGGGCGCACCACTGCTGCGCCTGGACGATTTGCTGGTCGCCCTCCGCGCGTTTCGACCGGGGCGCAACGACCGCCCCCTAATCGGCTGTTCCATCGACCCCAGCCCGGACGGCCTGGCACGCTGGCAAGCCTTTCAAAAGACCATTCCCCGCAGCGTGCCTGCAGCCGCTCGCAATGAGATCACTCAGCAAATCCTCACCGGCACCCGGCAAGCCCTGGGGATGTCGCAGATCCGCGTGTTCGGGATTTCCGCCAAAACCCACCTGGCACAAGTCCTGGTGGAAGCGGACTACCGGATGAAACGGATTGGTATCGGCCTGGAACCGCCACCCGTAAAGATGACCACGTTCCTCAGCGCCCTCCG
>WVZU01000196.1 GCA_011772275.1 Planctomycetales bacterium
CGTGAAGGTGATGGGGGTCCGTCAGGGTGGCAGGCTGCACCTGACCGTTGCCATGGCCTTTGTGGATCGTTGGATTGAGAACGAGCAGACGTACCTGGCCCGCAAGGAAGCGGTCTGCCACGACCTGCAACAGCATCTCAACGGCGAGCTGACCCATCTGGACAGCGTGGAAATCCATCTTAATACGCTGGACGAGCTGGGTCGGGGGGTGGCCGGCATGTATCTGACCGTGCTGGGGACTTCCGCCGAGAGCGGAGACGGCGGGGAAGTCGGCCGCGGCAACCCGGCCAACGGCGTGATCAGTCTGAATCGGCCGATCAGCAACGAGGCGGCCGCCGGCAAGAACCCGGTTAGCCACGTGGGAAAGATTTATAATTTGCTGAGCTACCGGATGGCGGAAGCCATTTACGACAAAGTCGAACCGGTCGAAGAGGCGTATGTCTGGCTGTGCAGCCAGATCGGCCGGCCCGTCGAACTGCCCTGGTTTGCATCCGTGGGGGTCGTGCTGGCGCCCGATGCCGTCGTCTCGGATGTCGACGGTCCCGTCCGGAAGATAGTTCACCAGCAGCTGGCAGAGATGCCCGATTTTTGCGAACGACTATTGCGCGGGGAATGGACGGTCTGCTGACCGGTGTGAACCGGCCGGCGGGGAATATCGTACCCCCACGGTGGCCGTCCCATCGACTTGGATGCCGGCAGCCATGGGCCGATTGCCGCGGCCCGGTGGTGCGGGATGCGATTTGGGAACAGGCGACCGCAGGGCCAACGCCGGTTGGTTGGAAAAATGTTTCCGCCGTCCGGAGACCTGTGCGAGGGTAATGGAAAAGGACCGTCTTCCGCGGGTGCCGGTACCGTGTGGGGCAGAGGCCCGAGCCGTCTTGGTGCGTATTTTCCACATGCGGGAGCCACGCGGCCACGATCCTGTCCAAATCATGAACCCACCATCCCTGCTCGACCCCAGACTCCCTCCTCGCCGAAACAAAATCGCCAGGACTTTCGGAACTGGCAGGAGCTGCCAAAGCGGGTGGCGCGTTTTCGCGAATTGAACATCGACCGTTGACACTCAGCGAGCCCGGCCGGGCCGGGGTTTTTTCTGTTTGCTTCCACGGCAAACCGGGGAGGGCATGGTTTTGTGGGCTGCCATTTGCCAAACATCTTACCGATTTGGAAACGGTGGTCGGGCTTGCCATCCGCACGGCCGGTCTGCTGGCGGGGCTTGAGCCGCGTTGCGGTGGGTGAGGACCAGAAGCTGGCCTGGCCTGGGACTGGGCTGGCTGGGAGGTTGTCGTGTCCGAACAGGTAACCCTTCGTCGTGCGTTGGGGTTCTGGGCGCTGGTTGCCTACGGGATTGGCGACATTCTGGGCGCCGGCATTTACGCGCTGGTGGGAAAAATTGCCGGCATTTCCGGCATGTACGCTTGGGCGTCTTTCGCGGTGGCCATGGGAGTAGCCGCCTTGACCGCGGTCAGCTATGCCGAATTGGGCCGTCGCTTTCCCCGCAGTGGTGGGGAAGCCTACTTCTGCCAGCGGGCATTCGGGTGGCCCGCCCTCTCGCTGTTAATCGGCTGGCTGGTCTTCAGTTCCGGCGTCGTGTCGCTGGCCACGGTCTCGCGGGCCTTTGCCGATTACGCGCTGGCGAACTGGACGATCGCATCCGGACCGCTGCACCTGGTGACAATCGGTCTCTTTCTGCTGTTATTGACCGGGATCAACTTCTGGGGGATTCGCGAGTCGTCGCGGGTGAACATGGTTTGCACGTTGGTCGAGTGCAGTGGTTTGATTATCGTGCTGGTGGTGGGCGTCTTGTTTCTGCTGGGCCGTGACCTGCCGGCCTTGCCGGAAGTTGCTCCCGTTCCAGGCCGGCTGAACGGGGCCCTTTTGATCCAGGGTGCCGCCCTGGCTTTTTTTGCCTTCATTGGGTTTGAGGACATGGTCAACGTTTCGGAGGAAGTGCAGGATGCCCGGCGTAACGTGCCGCGAGCGATCATGACGGCGTTGCTGGTGGCGGGCAGCGTGTACGTGCTGGTCGCCTGGGTCGCGACCCGCGTCGTTGCCCCGGCAGAACTGGCCACGGCGGGAGGCCCCCTGTTGCTGGTCGTCCAGCGGGGGGCCCCCAACTTCCCGGCCTGGATCTTCGTAATCATCGCGCTGTTCGCCGTGGCGAATACGGGGCTGCTGAACTACGTGATGGGATCCCGCCTGCTGTACGGGATGGCCTGCGAAGGTCTCCTGCCACGGTGGCTGGCCACCCTGCATCCCCGCCGGCAGACACCCTACCTGGCAATCCTAATCATCCTGGTTGTGGCCCTGTCACTGGCCATTACGGGAACGGTCCAGCTGCTGGCCGGCACGACCAGCTTTCTGCTGCTGATCGTGTTTGCCACCGTGAATCTGTCCCTGGTTGCCATCAAGTATGGCGAAGCGGTTCAGCCGAAGCGAACCAGGACGGCTTTGGCCATTCCGCTAATCGCCGCCGCCACCAGCCTGGGGTTGATGCTTGCCCTGCCGGCGGCATCGATTCTGCCAGGCGGCGTCATCTTGCTGCTGGGCATGTTGCTCATCGTGGCTCGCCGGTGTCTACCACCGGGCCTACCCCGCAAAGGCGCACCGCCCGATTCAAGAGACCCGCAGCGGGGTGGGTGAGAAACCGGCGAAGCCACCCGGCCTGTGGTATCGTGGCGTCATCAAGGCGATCTGTCGCCTGCCGGCTGGGAACGAGGACAAAAGCACCCCGGCTGCTCAAGCCTGACCCCAGGCAAAAACGCCAACCTTGCGCGCAAAGATCGCACTCAGCAGCCGGGGTGCTCACACAACCGCCACCGGCCAAGCACCCCGGCTGCTCAACGCGGACCCCAGGCAAAAACGCCAACCTCGCGCGCAAAGATCGCACTCAGCAGCCGGGGGGCTGCCACAACCGCCACCGGCCAAGCACCCCGGCTGCTCAAGGCGGACCCCAGGCAAAAACGCCAACCTTGCGCGCAAAGATCGCACTCAGCAGCCGGGGTGCTGCCACAAC
>WVZU01000130.1:0-4342 GCA_011772275.1 Planctomycetales bacterium
GATGCCGGCCGTGCCATACCGCCAGGTGTTCCGCAGCGAGGGCCAGGGTCGCCGAACGGGGTGTCCAGGTGCTGCGATCCGCCGGTCGGTAAACCAGCTCAAACTTGGGCAGATCCACAAAAAATTTGTCGTCTGGAACCCGCTCGGCAACCTGCAGCTGATCGTAGTTTAGCCGATAGACGCCCTGCTGGGCGACGGCGATCACGTTGCCCTGCGGATCGCTGCCCAGCCACCTTGACCCCCTCGGCAGCTCAGCAACCGCCACCCACTGCCACTGGTTCACCGCCGCCGCAGCCTGGAGAAAAGCGCCCGAACTGGTTCCCTCCCCCCCACGAAAAGGCAGCTCGGCAGCCAACAGCATTTGGCCGGTCCCATCGTAGACTGGTCCCAGCATCCTCCGCGCAGAAAAGCCGAATAAGCGGCCGAAAAAAGTTTTCCGCTTTGCCGTTTCAGAAATTTGTTCCCATTGCTGTAAATCCGAATTCCATTGCGAGACCGACTGGTCCGCACTGATCACCAGGATCCCCTCCGCGCCCGGGAGGATGCTGACGATACGATGGGGGCGGATCCAACCACTTTCTATGCGGACTTTCGACTGCTCGACGCAAAAGCATACCGCCCAGAAGATCATGGTAAGCCCCACCGACACGGTCGCGCTGCGCCACACCAGTCCAGCCAGTGCCGACACCGAGTAATAAATGGCAAACCGAAAAAGCAAGATGGGGATGCACAACAGCAGCTTATGTTCCCAAATGTCGAAGCGGATGCCCGCAATCAACCATAGGCCGCTGATCAGATAGCTGGCGTTCAAAAAGATAAATGCACAACTGCCGACAAAGGTGGACAGAAACAGGAGGCTGCGGGAAATGGGCTTGCTGAGCAACAGTTCGATCGTTCCCGTTTCGATCGTGTGCGGAATGACAGGCGCCGTGACCAGAATCGCCACGAACACGGCGGCGATGCCGATCACGTAATACATGCACAGAGCCACGATTTGGCGGATTACCTTTTGAAAGGCGTCGCCGCTGATCGGCAGGGGGCCGTTAATGTCCAGGCCCGCATAGTGCAGTTGCAGGGAGGTGGGCGGGCTGACCGCGATCAGACCGCTGTAGGCCGATTCCAGCAACAGCCGGTTCCAACGCCGTAGCTCGACCTTGGACAGATTCGCAAGGCCGCGATCCATCAGCTGCTGGGCTTCCTCATTCAAAACGACGNNAACCGAAAGCCAACTTCGTCCAGATCGGGGGGTTTTTCTTCCACCGCATCACGCAGGGCCTGCTGCGTTGACCGGTCCAATAGCTGCCAGATGTGCCGGCCGGGCGACGGTGCGGGGGCTTCAAATTCCTGGTACAGCTGCCGGACCAGGCCCAGCGGATTCAGAAAGTCGAACAGCCTCAGTTCGGACGACAACACGCGTCGGGCGCCCAGGGGAGCCAGCCCCGCCAACAACAGCGTGATGACGGCCAGCAGAATCCAGAGCACGCGCGATGCCAATGCAGCACGAAAGGAATCCAAAATCACCGCCAGGTAGGGTCTCATCGCTTGTCCGTGGCATTTCCCGTGGTTTCAACCAGGTGCAAAAATGCATCTTCCAGCGTGGCCCGGCGATGAGCGATGCGGACAATGCTGACCCCATGCTGCCTGAGGTTATCCACACAGTCGTCGATGGCCGCCTGCCCGGCCAGCTGCAAATGGACCCGAAAACGGTTCTCGCCCAGCTGGTGCAGCTGATCAGGCTGGTGATGCTCCAGGGCAGCCCGGACCTCGCTGGCCGGCGCGGCAAGTTCAAATTCCACCTCTTCGCTGGTGACCTGAGCGGTGACCTGGTCGATCGAGCCGACGAAACGCAAACGACCGCTGTCCAGAATGGCCACCTGGTCACACACCAGCTCGACCTCCTGCAACAAATGACTGTTCAAAAAGATCGTCTTGCCCTCGGCTTTCAGCCGCAGCAGCAATTCGCGGATACTGTTGCGGCCGACCGGGTCCAGGCCGTCGGTCGGTTCGTCCAGGATCAGCAGCTCGGGATCGTGCAGCAGAGCTTGAGCCAGTCCAAGACGCTGCAGCATCCCTTTGGAGAACTTGCGGACCGGCGTCCCCGCCCAATCGCGTAAGGCAACCATCTCCAACAGCTGGTCACCCCGCCCGCGCGACTCTTTCCGCTTCAGCCCGGAGAGGCTGCCGTAATATTGCAAGGCCGACCGGGCCGTGTGATGACCGGCAACCTGGAGGTTTTCCGGCAAATAACCGATCCGATGCCGGCTGGCGCGGCGCCCGCCCGGCTGGCCCAGTAACCGCACCCGACCGGCGGACTTGCGGACAATCCCCAACAGGACCTTGATCACCGTCGTCTTGCCGGCCCCGTTGGGACCCAGCAACCCGAAAATCTGGCCTTGCGGGACCACAAACGAGACTTCGCTCAACGCCGGAAAAGCCTTCCGGGACAGAAGACCGTAGCGATACGTCTTGCTTAACGTATCCACCTCAATTGCCAGGCTGCCAGCCATCGCCGCTCCGTTACGCGTCGTGAATCCTGCAAAATTGTAAGCGCCGCGGCCGGGGCGCGGCGAGGTTGCAAAGGGCAGGGCCACGGGGCCGACCCCCGGGCGCGGCGGCTCAGTCTAGCACACTCGTCCCCAATTGTGCCCGGCCCCAGGAAGACACGCTGCTGTCCCCCTGGCCTGGGCGAGACGGATCCCAACGTGGTCAGCCACCTTTTTCGGAAGATGCGACTGTGTAAGGGCAAGCTTGGGAGTGGCCGAATAAAGAGCCCCGCATCTTGTTCGGACCCCTGGGGTTTCGATGGTGTTAAGCCTGGCTGTATGTCCGCAAAATATTTTCAGCCCCCGTGGGGCCCCGCAGCTTCACGGCATGACAAACTGGTGCCCTTCCGGTCGCACCGTTAACACGGGGCAGGGCGCTTTGCGCACCACCCGCTCTGCAACGCTCCCCATCAAGATGTGCGGTAGTCCGCTCCACCCGTGCGTACCCAGCACAATCATGTCGATCTCATGTTCCCGGGCATACCGGATGATGCCCACAAAAGGCGGGCCTTCAGAAGTGGCTCTCACCACGTTCCGCCCGCTGGCCCAGTTGGGATCAAGCAGTTCCTCCAGCGCTTTGGTGGCCGCTTCCCGCGACTCCTGGATATGTGTCGACAGCGCCAGGCCCATGCCGAATTGCGGAGCGGTACTGACGTGGGTTTCCAGCACGTGCAGCAAGTGCAACTCGGCTGAAAATTGTTCGCTGAACGCACAAGCGTATTTTAAGGCCTCGCCAGCATGCTCGCTAAAATCGGTGGGCAGCAGTATTCGCCGCAGTTGAATCATCTTCGTGACCTTATGGCTTCGCCCGGTTTTCTCACAAGCCATCTGCTGTGCAAGGGTCAAGTCTCTGCCTGGCCGCGTCGGACGTCGCAATTTGGATCCTCAACGTTTGATCCATACGCTTGCGGGCAAATCGCGTCGTCTTGCTTGCCAGCCAAAAACTTTCCGTCGTTCGCTACGCAGTTTGTAAGAAATCCGGCTTCGGGGCTTGGAAAGGGGTCCGGACATCCGCCGTATTTTACCAAATCACGGCCCGGTGTCTTGTGGACCCGTCGAGTTAGATATGTTTGCCAGCTCGCCACTGCCCGGTCCGGCATCGGGTGTCTCGATTCACCGGATCCCGGCAGAGAAGCCGCGTGAGGGCAGAAAGTGGCCATGCCCTCCGTTGACTCTGTTTGCTCCTGTTCCACATCCGCATGTTTTGGTTGCGGCCAACGGCCGCGCTGTGCAGTGCGTTGTTCAGGGGCCAACGACCAGAAGCCAGGGTGCTTGGCGGGGGGCGGTGGTTGTCAGCACCCCGGCTGCTGAGTGCTATCNNAGCCGGGGTGCTCTTCGGTAAACCATCAAAGTCTACGCCAGCTGCGGGCATTTTTTGAAGATGAGGTAACTTAGCAAACAGCCTTTCAACAGCAGCTCACCCGGCCGCCCTCGCGGCTGGCGGCGGCGGGTCGAGTCAGCCTGCCGGGCCGGCATACCGATTCCCACCACGGCCCCGTGCTGCCCATGGCCTTCCAGCGGTCTCCGGTGCCGGTGGCCGATCCCGGCAACGATCCCGCCGGAAGCGTATCCACCCTGCGCCCCATCCTCCCCCAACCCACGCCGTGGGAGGCGACCGGGCACAGACTTGACGCTGGCGCAGCAGATGGCGAGCGATCAAGGCGGGGCAGCAGCCTGGCTGGGGGTCAGCCTGGCCGCTTTGTCCCCGAAAATAGCCCGCCTGCCGCCAACGCACCCCCCTGCACCGCGTCCGCCTCGACCAGGATCGGCGGCCGCCCTGCTGCCAGGAGGACAAGTCG
>WVZU01000130.1:4352-6107 GCA_011772275.1 Planctomycetales bacterium
GTGTCTCATGCACCAGCGATTCTCCATCATCCTTCGCACGACAGTCACAACTTCTCTCCTGGCCCTGGTCATGGCGGCACATGTCAGCGCCGCCTTGGCAGAGCTTACCGCGACCGGTCGCATGCAGCGGCTGCGCAAGATCACTACGGCAAGGTACGACTATCTGCAGGCACGGCTGGATTTCCAGCTGTGGGTTCTGCACAACCTCCAGGAACTGGACAAACAAGGACTGAGCACGCCACTGGAAGTGAAACGTGCCAAGGTCCTGACAACATCCCTCCAGGCGCGGCGGCAGTCGGTACGGCAACTGGCGGATTTTCTTGACGCGCTGGCCGAAAGACAGGACAGACGTGCGGTGGAAAACATGGCGCGCGACACCGTGCCCACCATCAGAGTCCACCTCCCCGGCTCCGCTCAGCTTGTGGGTTGGCTGGAGGCCGACCGCGCGCCGCGGATGTATCGCACGCACTATTTCACTCAGCTGCACGCCCAACGACAGCAGCTCGCACAAGCCGCCACCGGGCTGCTCAACACCACGCGGGCCCATCTCGAATTCCACCAGCGCCACGTGGAAAAACTGAACCAATTGTCCGCGGACCAGCGAGCCGCGGGGGAGCTGCGACGAGCGGAGCTGAGGTTGGCGGTGGCGCGGGCCGAACACCGACTGGTAGAAGCGGTCGAACAACACCAACAGCTCGAATTGAAACAGCTGAATCGACGATCAAAGACCGAACAGTGGACCAGGCAAGCAGCGAATCCACCCCACCACGCTCAATCAACACCCCACCCTCCAGAATCGCAGACGATGCTGACCAGCCACTCTGAGCCTGGTGCCACGTTTATCGATAGTCGCAGCCACGATCGGCTGCACGAACTGGCGTTGCGCGTGGCCGCAGCCGAGGCGCGCGCGGAAGGCGAACTGCAAGCAGCGAAAATCGCGCTCCAGCAACGGCAGCTCCGCGTGGATGCCCTCCGCAAACTCAACACAGACGGCTTGGCCAGCCCAGCGGAAGTCGACACTGCGGAACGGCAACACGTATCCGCCCGCCAACGGCTCGATCGCATCCGGGATCAGCAACGCCGGCACCAGCAAAACCTGCTGGCCACAAAGCCCTCGGTGAAACAGAAGGCTCTCCTGGCAAATACCCGGTTCGTCAACGCCGTCAGGCAAGACAAGCTGCCAGGGGGGCGCAACGGGCACGACCTGCTGAACACCCTGCCTGCCTCCCTGACGCACAATCAAGCCGTGTTCACGTATTTGACGGAACTGTATTGGCAACTGTGCGAATTGAACGCCTCAGGACAAGCAGTGGCCGCGGCATGCGAGATGCACCAGGGAATCTATCGGAAGCTGAACAAGATGGCGGGGGATGGGNNCCGTGAACTGCAACTGGCGTTGTTGGATCTCCAATTCCACCAGGCTCAACTGCAAGCTGTGGCCGAACGGCGGGAGATACTTTTGCTGGAGCAACAACGGTTTGTCTGCCAGCTGCAACAGCAGATCCGACCGCTCGATGATCAGGGCCGAATGACCCTGTTGGCCTACGCCGAACCGTCGGCCTTGCAAATCCTACAAAAGGCGGCCGTTGCGGGGGATGTGCCCGCCACGTTTAACTGGCACGCGGCGCTCGAAGTAGATCAGCCCTTCGCCCAGCTGGTAGAACCAGAGCAGGTGCCACTGCCGGCGATGCGGCGACGCCGCACGGCCCGATTACCCGTTGCAGGTATTCTCTTCGCGCCCGATAAGTTCTCCCT
>WVZU01000041.1:0-250 GCA_011772275.1 Planctomycetales bacterium
ACTCTCATATCCCATGGGTCACATTTTAAAGAGCAGGCTACCCCCGCTGTGAGCTCCGGGATTTATGCCGGGGGCGATGATGTCCATCACCCCACCGGCGAGGCCCGTTTACGGGCCTGCTGGCCATGGCGGCTTCCGCCCTGGCGATCACGTGTGGTGCTGCTTGATTGCGTGTTGTTCCGCCGCGAGTCATCCCAGGTTAAAGCCAGACAACGGCAAGCCCCGTAAACGGGGCTCGACAGATTTTTTT
>WVZU01000041.1:316-2882 GCA_011772275.1 Planctomycetales bacterium
TCGGCTAAGGGGTTACGCAAAGTGCAAAAGACACCTTGGCGGCAGAGCGGGGGATGGTCAGGCGGCAGGTCCAATCGCGTCGTCCCTGATGGTTGGCAACGAGCTTCCCGTTGCCGGATCAGGGGTTGGCAAGAAACCCGACCCCAGCCGGCTGGCGCGGTTCAGGATTTTGGTTCGCGGGTCTGAGCGAAGCGGATTTTTTCGATCATCCGCGTGATCCGCGCTTGGTCGCCCGATCCTTCTTTATAGCCTGAAATGGCGTCGATGGCCCGAATCACGTAATCGTAGGCCAGTTCGTAATCGCAGTCGAACTCGACTTCCATCAGCGAGGCCGCGGCGGTGGGGCCGGCCGAGTCATCGACGAGCTTGCGGACTCGGTCGCGCAAGGCGACGAAAGCCTCCAGGCCGTTGCCGAGGCTGGCGCCATCCAGTTTCAGGTCGGACATCGCTCCGCCCTCACCCGCCGTGATCCGCACCTTCAGCACCTGCGGGCTGATATCCTGCATCGACCTGGAGGCCTGGGCCGGCATCCGGATATTGAAGTCGGCCTCCTGAGCGACGACCTTGAAGGTGAGGATAAAGAAGACCAGCAACTGAAACACGATGTCGATCATCGGTGTCATTTGCAATTCGATCTTGTCTTCGCCCGAGGAACCTTTGTGTCGAATTTTCACGTTTGCTTGCCCTTCAGGTGGCGCTCTTGGCAGTCGAGCGCCGTGGCCATGTTGCCGGGCGGCCAGGTCACGCCCTGCCGGCTGTTAAAAGCTATTGCTCTTCCTCCACCCGCAGGCGGAAGCGTTCGAATTCCTGGTACTGGCACATGGTAATGACTTCCTGCACTTTGCCGGTTTCGACTTCTTTATGAGCGCGGACGATGACGGTGACGTCCTGGGGTTTTCGGTTACTGTGTCCAAAAGCACGCCGTTCGCGCATGAGGATACTTTCCAGGGGCTTTCCGATCTCGATTTCGTCCCCGCCGACCAGCGCCTTGAATGCGTTGGAATCCGGCATTTTGGCCAGCTGGATGGTCAGCGGCTGCTCCTGGCTCTCCTCAGGCGGGATGGCCAGCGCGCTTTTGGGCAGCTGGACCCGGGCGTCCTGTTCGGCTTGCGAAAAGTTCACCAGCACCATGAAGAAGGCGACCAACTGAAACACGATGTCGATCATCGGCGTCAGGTCGGCCTCCATCGTGTCGCTTGATTTTCCCTTGTTCAGTTTCATGGCCGAGTTCTACGGTGGTGCACAGGCTTCTGCGGTGCCTGCCGTCGGTGCTTACTTCTTGCCCACGGTCTGGAAACGGCCCATCAGGCCTTCGCTGAGGATCCCGACTTCCAAAACCAGGCGCGAGACGCGGTTGCGCAAGATGTTGTAAGCGGCGATGGCGGGGATGGCGATGGCCAATCCGACCAGCGTGGTAAACAGGGCGGTCGAAATACCGACCGCAAGGTCCTGGGCCTTGGGTGTCGAGTCGGAATTGGCGATGACGCGGAACGAGGCGATCATGCCGTGAACGGTTCCGAACAGTCCCAGCATGGGGGAGATGGTGCCGATGAGGGCCATGTAGCTCAGGCGGTGTTCCAGCTTCATATTCTCTTCTTCCCCCACTTCCTGCATGGCTTCGATCGCTTGCGCGTATCCGGCGGACAATTTGCCGAGCCCGGCCGACAGAACCTGGCCCAGGAAGGAATCGTCCGACTTGGCCAGATCGTACGCCTCTTGATATTTTTTCTCGTTCAAGTGAGCCTCAAAGCTTTCGACCAGGTTGGCCGGTACGACATTTTCGCGTCTGGCGGTGATGAGGTTCATGACAAGCAGGGCGACGAAGGTAAAGGACATTCCCAGGAAGATCAGGCTGTAGCCAGGGCCCAGCGCGTCGAACATCCAGGCCAACACACTTCCCTCTTCCTTGGTGCCTGTATCTGCTGCGTCCCCGCCACCGGCATCCTTTGCCTCGCCGCCTTTGGCCTTGCCTTTATCCTGAGCCGTGGCGATTGAGGGATGGGTGTTTTGGATGATGGTGATGGCGCTGATCGCGAGGGTAAACATCAAGAGCGAACAGATGGCTGCTCGAAGCATTTCCAGGAAGGGACGACTGGGCATGGTAGCCTCCGAAGTACGGTGGTTGATCAGATGTTTATCAACGGTTCTGCCGCTCAACCGCCGTGCCTTTCGCATCCGCACGGGGGGCCACGCGATTGAGGGCAGCCTTACAGTTTAATCTCCGGCGGTGGTTGTCGTAAAGCAACGGGGGGGGCGGGGTCGGGTCACGAAGATTGCTTGGTCCATTTGCTGTTGGGGTACATGTCATTCAGCTTTTTGCGGGCCGTGGCGGCCCGTTCCGGCATTTCCAGTTTATCCCAGGCCTTGGCGAGTTGCGCCAGGGATTCGGCGTGGAGCGGCGGATGTTGGAAATACATGGCGTCCACACGCAGGTAGGCCATGGCGGCGGCTTTTTCCTCTCCCATGGCCCGGTGGCAGTCTCCCAGCGCGTTATAGGCCCGCGCGTGGATTTCGGTTTCTCCTTTTTCGGCCGCCTTGATTACGTCATAGACCAGCTGGATGCCCT
>WVZU01000041.1:2937-5038 GCA_011772275.1 Planctomycetales bacterium
GTTTTCGCCAGATCGCTCTGTTCACCGCTGCGGAGCACCTGTTCAAACTGAGCGATGGCAGCGGCGTGGTCATTCTGGGACTGTTTAATCCGCGCGCGGGCCAGGGTGATCCGCAGTTTGGCCTCCGGCCAGGGGGCCTTGGCCGCCTTGTCGTAGAAACTTTCCGCCTGTTCCGGCTTGCCCATGGCGATCAGCAGATCGCCAATGATCTCATTCGCTTCAAAGTAGTGGTAGCTATCCTGGTTGTCATTTACGAATTTGAGCATAAGCCCTCCTGCCTCTTTGAGCGATTCTGCGCCCGCCAGGGCTCGTTGGGCCATCGAGTAGGCAAAGTAAAACTGGATGTCCTGCGTGATGGCGGGAGGGACATTGCCCAGTTGGGATAGGTCAATCTTTTTGATCAACTGGATGGCTTCCAGGTAGTCACCGCTGCGAATCCGTCGCCGCGCATCATCCAGTTCGTCGGGTTCGTCGTCAAAACTAACGCTTAAGATATTCCCTACCGAAATCACCTCTTCGGCGCCCCGGTCGTCGATGGCGATTTCCTCGGGGGTGATCCGCGTGATTTCCCCGCGCAAGCTCTTCTGTCCGTCCCGACTGCGGTAGCGGACGGAGTCGGCTGCGAAAGCTGTCCAGCTGCTGCTGGCCAGCAGGACGGCGAGTACGGCTGGCAGGAGGGGTTGACCGATTGAGTTTTGCATTTATTCTGTCTCCTCTTCAGTTTCCTCATCGTCTTCCAAGCCGGGCTCACTGGGCCTGGCAAACGCTTTGAGCCCCAAGACTTCCTGCTGTAGCTGCTCTTGCAGTTTCCGAGCGACGCGATCGTATTCGGCCCGCATCTCTTCGCCCCCCAGCTTGGGTTTTTCTCGATAGATGGCGATCAGAGTCCCCTGGGCCGCTTCCAGCAGTTTGGTCTTTTGTTCCGGTTTCTCCTTTTCCTCACAAATTGCCAGTTCCATCCGGCATTTGATGCCGTACAACATGGCTTGCAGGAAGTAGGATTCGAACTTTTCGTGGGGACGGGTGACTTCGCCCAGGCGGCGCCAGCCCCAGATTATACTTTTGCCATTTTTGTCTGGCAGGCCGAAGAAGGCTTTTTCATAGAACCCACATTTGCTTTTGCCGGCTTCGTAGAGCACTTCGGCAGCTTCGACCTGGACTGTGAGGTTGGTCGTTTTGCGTTTCAGGATCGATTCCAGCCGTTCAATCGCCTCCTCGATCTCGCCCAGATTGCGGTAACAGCGGGCCATGCGCATTTCGATGGTGGTCCGCTGTCGCGGGTTCTTGAGGAATTCGGGATTGTCTTTCGCCCGTGTGAGGATTTTCTGGTAAGTATCGGCCGCTTGACGAAAGTACTCTCGCGCCGCCTCATTCGGCTGTCCCGGCTCGATCGTGTTGCTCTTGCCAAGCCCGTAAAAGGTTTCGGCGATCCAGATCAACGATTCGTAGGTATTGCCTTCTGCGCGGCCGCCAATTTTTTTCAGGAAGGTTTCAAAGGCCTGGGAGAGGGCATTTTTTCCTTGGATATCGTTTTTGGCGACCAGCGCCTTGATCTGGTCCTCCAGTTCGCTGCCCATTTCGATGTAGATCTGCGTCAGTTTTTCCGCGCCTGTGCCCCCTCCACCGTCGGCATTTTGCGGGTCTTGCACCTCTTTTTCCAACGCGGCGACCATCTGCAGCGCCTTGTCGATCAGCTGATTTTGCTGAGCGACATCGCCCTGGAAAGAGGGGAGGGCACTGATGTAGGTCCGCAGGGCCAGGCGGTAGGTCTTCAGCGGGAAATCGCTCTGCAAAACGAGCGGGTCGTTTTTCTGGACCAGAGTCAGCGCGCCGTATTTGGGGTGTTCGTACATTTCCATCGCTTTGCGCGGTTCGTTGGTTCCGGCATACAGCTGGGCCAGCGAATATGCAGCCCCGACCAGGTTGCCGTCGAGTTGGCCGCTGTCTTCCATGCGCTGCAAGCCGTCGTTCAGCACCCGTTGCGCCTGCTCCAAAAGAGCGTCCAGCTGTTCCTGCGGCGGTTGATCGTCGGCCGGCAGTCGTCTTTCCCGGGCGTATTTACGCCACAAGGCCTGCCCGACGGTCAATTCCCCTTGACCCC
>WVZU01000058.1 GCA_011772275.1 Planctomycetales bacterium
TCTGTGAAGCCGGATCTTGGCTTTCCACGGCTGCCGTTCGATCCTGCAGCCGTCTTCTCTCGTCCCCTTCTGTAGCCGGCTTCTGTGAAGCCGGATCTAGGCTAGCACCATCGCTGCTTGACGGCGAGTTCTGCCAGCCAGATAGCGAACAAACGTTCGCCACGCTGCGTACAAGCGGCGTAGTGGACGTTGTCTTGTTTTCCCATCTCGCGTAAAATGAAGGGTAACTTCGCGGGGGAATGTGGTTTTTGCCGGTCGCTGTTGTTGCGTGCACCCCGCTGGTCGACGAGGAGAATTCTGCATGGGTCGTCGCTTGTTTTCGCGGATCTGCCTGACCGTGGGCCTGCTGGTCTTGCCGCTTGGGGCCGCCGCCAACACTCCGTTTCCGCCCGGCCGGCATCCGCTGGACCCGGAAATCGAGCGTGCCAAGCAGCGGGTGGCGACGATCCGGCGGGAGATCCAGGACTACAGCTGCACGTTTACCAAGCGTGAGCGGATCAATGGCAAGCTGCTGGATTACGAGCAGATGTTCTTGAAGATCCGTCACGAACCGTTCAGCGTGTATATGTATTTTCTGGCCCCCAAGGAAGTCAAAGGCCAGCAGGTCGTGTACATCGCCGGCCGGAACGAGGGCAAACTGATCGCTCAACCCGTCGGCGTGCTTGGCGTCGGCGGCCCCTATTCGCTGGACCCCTTAGGCAGATTTGCGATGAAGAACCAGCGGTATCCGATCACGAATACGGGAATGCTGCGGCTTACAGAACAGCTGATCCAGGAAGCTGTTCGCGATCGCCAGTTTCCTCAAATCACGCTGCGATACTACAAAGGGGCCAAGGTCGAGGATCGGGCTTGCACGGTGACCCAGGTTGAGCATCCGCAGTTGCCGCAATTTCAATATTTTCGGGCCCGCATCTTTGTTGACGACCAGTTGAACCTGCCGATCCGCTTTGAATCTTATCTTTGGCCCGCCAAGCCTGGTGGCGAGCCGTTGTTGTTGGAAGAATATACCTACACACGGTTGAAGTTAAACAACGGTTTCAAGGACGCGGATTTTCAAATTCAAAAATAAGCGGCGGCTGCGTCGCGTTCCGTGGTCACAGGCAGGACGGTTTCGCCAGCTATGTCCCAGGCTCCGGCCAGCACGTCGACCCCAAGACGCAGCTTTCGTTGGTTTTACAGCGGGATCCGCGTCACGCTGCTGACGGCTTTGTGCTGCCTGTTGCTGCTGATGATTTTTGAAGAGCGACTTATATTTTTTCCGAGCAAGTACGATGGCAGCCCTTTCTGGCAGCTGCACGGCCGCGTTTACCAAGATGTTTACTTCGAAGCCGACGACGGCACCCAGCTGCACGGCTGGTACTTTGCCCACGAGGCGCCCCGTGCCGTGGTGCTCTTCTCGCATGGCAACGCCGGCAATATCACACATCGGCTGGAAATGGCGAACCGGTTGCGGGGAATGGGCCTCTCCGTCTTCGTGTTCGACTACCGCGGCTACGGGCGTAGCCAGGGGCGTCCGCACGAAAAGGGCGTGCTGGCCGACGCCCGCGCGGCACGCCGTGCCCTGGCCCGGCTGAGCGGGGTGCCGGAAAGTGACATCGTACAGATGGGCCGGTCCCTGGGCGGGGCAGTGGCGGTTGACCTGGCAGCCCGCGACGGCGCTCGCGGACTGGTCGTGGAAAGCACCTTCAGCTCGATGCCCGAAGTGGCAGCCGTCCATTACCCCTTGCTGCCCGTCCAACGCTTCATGAGAACCCGCCTCGACTCGCTCAGTATCATCGGCGCTTACCGCGGTCCCTATCTGCAGAGCCACGGTGACAGCGACACGATTGTTCCCTTTCATTTAGGCAAGCGCCTGTACGACGCGGTCGAAACCGATAATGGTTTTTTCCGGAAGTTTTTTGTGATCCCCGGAGGCGAACACAACGATCCGCAGCCGGACGATTACTACCGTTTGCTGGATGCGTTTATCGAGCGGCTTCCTTGAGGCCGCTGGGGGCCAGCCGGTCGCCTTCCCCGCAGCCGGCCAGGGATTATAATGAGCCCCACCCGCGGATCCCCGGCGCTGACCGTCCAAAGAGAGGGCCCCTGCGGCGACCGTCGACTCCCCCAACCTGCCAAGGAAACAGACTGTGCACTCCATTATCCGTTACCTGAAGCTGCCCTGCGCCCTGCTGACGATCACGGCGTCCGCCGGGTCGCTACCGACCAGTGCCGTGGCCAGCGGCCCATGGAAACTGTTGATTATCGACGGCCAGAATAATCACGATTGGAAAGCCACGACACCCGTCATGAAAAAAACGCTGGTCGATTCGGGCCTCTTTCAGGTCGATGTCTCGACCAGCCCGCCCGCGGGCCAGGATCTGACCGGTTGGAAACCCGATTTCGCCGCTTACGATGCGGTGCTGTCCAACTACAACGGCACTTTGTGGCCCCCAGCGGTCCGCCAGGCGTTCGTGGCCTACATCCGCGGCGGCGGCGGTTTTGTCTGTGTCCATGCGGCGAACAACTCTTTTGGCAACTGGCACGAGTACAACGAAATCATCGGCTTGGGCGGCTGGGGCGGCCGGGATGAAAAGAGCGGTCCCTACGTGTACCTCACGGAAGATGGCCAGGAAATGCGAGATACAAGCCAGGGCCGTGCCGGTGCGCACGGGCCCCAACATGAATTCCAGGTCGTCATCCGCAATACCAATCACCCGATTACCCGCGGCATGCCCAAGGCCTGGCTGCACGCCAAGGACGAACTGTACGATTACCTGCGGGGCCCCGCCGCCAACATGCGGGTCCTGGCTACCGCCTACTCAGCCAAACAGCAACGCGGTAGCGGCAACCACGTGCCAATGATGATCGTCGTCGATTACGGAGAGGGACGCGTTTTTCATACACCGATGGGCCACGCCGATTACTCCATGCGCTGTGCCGGGTTCGCGACCACGTTAATTCGAGGAGCGGAGTGGGCGGCGAGCGGTAAAGTCACTTTTCCCGTCCCCGACGACTTTCCCACCTCCCAGGCGACCAGTAGCCGTTCGCCTTGACGGCCGTTTCGTTTCACGAAGCGAAGGACCTCTTCTGCCGCGGGCGGCTCGCTCGGCTGTGGTAGAACCACCATCCCGGCCCGCCACGATGGTTTCACTTTGAGGAGCAATGGAGACAATGGCTCTACACTTAAAAACGTCCGCGAAAGAGAAAACGCTGGCGAGCCACATTGTAGAGCAATTGTCCTCAATTGCTCCCGCGGAGGTGAAAACGGCA
>WVZU01000221.1 GCA_011772275.1 Planctomycetales bacterium
TTAAGGGTGTTTGGTTAAGAGTGTTCGGTGACGTAAAACCCTACCCATTGCTGGCAGCCATCGCGCTCAATTTCTCTTTTCCAGGGACCATTCCCTTTTCTATGTCAGTCGCTTGTTACCCACAGATTCCTCTAAAGACCCAAAGATCCCCCCTGGCTGGGATTTCCCGCGTGCCGCGGCACAAGCGTCCCTGGCGTGCGGCCGGCAACAGCCTGGTGCGCCCCTTTTTCACCCCACTCGGCAATGCACCAGCATTTCTTCGGCCGTGGTGACATAGCTGGTGTAGAACGGGCCAAACTCGGCGTACTTTGCACTGGCTTCATCAAACCGCATCCGATAGACGATGTCCTTGAGGAACTCCGGATTGCGAGCCCAGAGGGTAACGCCCCATTCCCAATCGTCCAGACCAACGCTGACGGTGATCAATTGCGTCACCTTGCCGGCAAAGGTCATCCCCGTGCGGCCGTGTTCCGTCATCAGCCGATGCCGCTCGGCAACGTCCAGCGTGAACCAGTTCGCCTGCGGCAGCCGCCACTTGTTCATGGGGTAGAAACAGGTGGCCGGCCAGGGGGGCAGATCGGGGGTCAGCCGCTGCCGCCGCATCCCCCCTTCTCGCTGCCGGTAGGCCTTGACCTTGGCCTGATAAGTGGGGCTGCCTTCGGTTTCGCCCTCCTCGACCAGTCGCCGAGCGTACTGTTCCACGGTGGGAACGTACTCAGAGACCTCTGTGATGGAGACGAAGGAATAAGTGGGCTGCAAGGCGGGCCCCAGGGGTCCGGACAGGAGCCGCTGGTGCAGGCCGTCGATGACCAGCGGGTCGGGGTCGAGCAGCATGAGGCCGAAATCGGCTTTGTGACCGCTGACGATCGACGTCTGCAACCGAGCCGGGGCGTGGTCGGCTGCCGGGTTCAGCGTCTCCAGCAGCTGTTGCCGGCCGCTCTGCAAGCGGTCGGCACCCAGCCCCTCCAACCCCGCTCGATCAAACCGGTAAAACAAATGGCTGCAATGCCAGCCTTCGGCCGGTGTCCGCGACACATCGTCTGCCTGATCCGCTGCCGGTCTGCCTTGTTCGCTCATCAATGCCGCTCGTTCTGCTGGAAAATCCCCCGCAGGCCGGGGTTACCGATCATGCGGCATCGTAGCATATCCGGGGCGACGGACAATCGGCGCCGGATGGCCCCGGGCCGTTCTCCCCGTGGAACCCGCATGGCTGGCCGCAGACGGCTGGTGAGCGATCGGGGCCGGTGAGCCATCCGGGTCAGCCGACGACGGCGACCAGGTCGCTCGCCAGGCGGATGAGGACTTCGCGGGTTAGATGAGCGTTGACGGGGTGGCGGGGCTGCTGTTTTTCTTTCCGAAAGCGTCGCAAGCTGACACGTTCCGGCTGGACCAGCAGTTCATAATAGACGTAATCGTCCTGTTCGCGGTGCGGCGGATCGCTGCGCATCTGCACGACGCAGCCATCCTGGTCGACTTCGATCGTGGCCACGGGTTCGAGCAAATACGTCAGCTGCGAGGCCAGCGATTCGCTGACCGACCTCAGCTGGTCCACGGTGGCTGCGGCCAGCTTGTCGCCGCGAGCCGTGAGGTGGCTTAGCGCGCAGCCGAGTGGTCCCACGGCATGCACTTCACAGTTGAGCTGGTAACTCTGGCCATCGATTTCGATTTGGTGAGGCGCGGTCAGCGTGCCGGCTGCCTCCAAGCGATTCAATTCTTCGCCAAGTTTTTCCTGGAGCGACATGATGTCCTCCTTTCAAGGGTTTGGCCGGCTGCGGAAGAGGCCACCGCAGGACGGCTGCGGTGTTCATTCTTCCGGGGAATCGACATCGTCCATTTCGCAGCTGGCATGTTCGCTGCCATCGAACGAATAGATGATCCGCGTGCCCTCCGTGACCGTTTCGATATGGACGGGTCGTGTCCACAACTTGTACAGGTTGACCAACGTATCCCGTGCGTAATTGATCTGCAGATCGACGCCGTTCCATTGGTGGTAGAGAAACAGTTCTCCGCGGTTCTTGTAATTCCCGTCACGGACCTCGATTCGTGGCCGGCTACCGTTGGTGAGGCTGGTCAGCAGTTGCTGTTTGATCTTGGGAAATTCGCGGCTTTCGATTTCGTAGTAGTCCGTGTGCTGGTTGTAACCAAACTGGAACAACTTGTGTTGCCGGCAAAATTCCAGGGTGAGGAAGGTATCGACAAAGGTCAGGTCGTTATGGACCTTGCGGACTTCGAAGATTTTTTGGCGACCCAGACCGGCTTGGGTATCCCACGTTTGTCTGGCGGTCCGCTCGTCGCACTGTTCGTATTCCTTCCCAAAGCGGCCCTTGTTCCAGCGATCTTCGATATCGCGCAGCAGCTCCAGGCCCAGCTTGTACGGATTCAGCCGGGTGGGGGAACTGGCCATCGTCCCGGCATGATGGTCGCAGTAGTGGATCACTTCGTTGGGGTCCAGCTGCCGCTGAGTCATGATCGTAGAATGCCAGTAGCTGGCCCAGCCCTCGTTCATGATCTTGGTTTGTGCTTGGGGAGCAAAATAATAGGCTTCGTCGCGGATGATCGAAAGCACATCCAGTTCCCACGGTTTGAGCGGTGCGTTTTCCAGGACGAACAACATCACGTCCCGCACCGGCTCGCTGGGAAAATGCTCTTCCTGCTGCTGTTTCTCCAGTTTCCGTTCTCTCTCCGCCCGGAGGACTTCCGGCGGGTTGATGTAGCGGTCCATGTAGGACTTGGCCCGGAACTTGCCTGGCGGGTCCGGCGACGGTTCGGCGTCCGCGTCGCGAAATTCGTACTTCCCCAGCCGCTCACCCCCCCGCTTGATAAACGTCGAATGGATGTCAATCAGGCCCTCGATGCTGAGGCAGCAATCGATAAATTCTTCGACCGCTTCCACCCCGAACCGATCCATGTACCGGCGGATACGGTTGCCGTGATTGGCCATCTCGTCCATCATCTTCCGATTCGTATGGCGGAAGTAGGCGTTGTTCTTAAAGAAATCGCAGTGGCCGTAGACGTGGGCCATGACCAGCTTCTGGTCGGTCAGCGAGTTGCTGTTCATCAAGTAGGCGTAACAGGGGTCGTTATTGATCACCAGCTCGTAGATCTTCTGCAGCCCGTACGCGTAGCCCTTGGACAGCCGCTCGTACTCCATCCCGAACCGCCAGTGGGGATAGCGAGTGGGAAAGCCCCCGTAGGCGGCGATGGCATTCAACTGGTCGGCGTCGACCAGTTCGAAGATCGTGGGGAAAAAGTCCAGCCCGTAGGCGCGGGCGTGCGCCTCGATCTCTTCCTGCAGTCCAGCCAGGGTATCCGGCAGCGGGTCGTAGGAGATGGTGGCCATGGTCGGAAATCGGGGGTGGGTAGGTGGTGGGTTGGATGTCGAGCGTAAAAGGTCGTTGGTTTTGAGCGGAAAATCGTGAGCCGCAAATCGT
>WVZU01000360.1:0-3555 GCA_011772275.1 Planctomycetales bacterium
TGCAGGGGGAGCTGTTCGTGGCCAATGACGAGTGGCCCCCTGGGACGAGGCATTGCCCCTCCTTGCTATCCGCCACGCGACTCCCACCCAAAATGCCATGCAACTGACGACAGAAACCTTTCGTGACGTGATCGTTGCTCATGCGCCAGAAGAAATGAATCACGAACGGGCAGAACCCTTCGTCGAATTCGTCACGAGGCTGGATCCGCGCAACGTGGTGATGGACCTGGATGGTACGGAAATCCTGGACAGCGGCGGCCTGGAATCGCTGCTGGTCGCCCAGCGCCGGCTCCGCGAAGATGGGGGCGAATTGAAAATTTCCACAAACAACTCCACCAACCGCAAGATTCTGGAGATCACGCGACTGGATGACGTGTTCGAGGTGTATGCCAGTGTGATCGAGGCGGTCAAGAGCTACAGCTGAGCGGCAGGCGAATGGCAACGACACAGTTAATTCCCAAGTTTCTGGGCGATGCTCTGATCGATAAGGGCTATTTGACCGCCGAACAGCTCGATCAGGTCCTGGACGCGCAGCAAAATCCTTCCAATCGGGGCAAGCTGCTGGGTGAGCTGCTGGTGGAACTGGAAGTCTGCTCGGACGACCAGGTCGTGGAGGGGCTGGCCGAAGCCTACGGGGTGCCCCACGCCCACCTGGAACAGCGGCTGTACGATCCGGGCATCGTGGATATCCTGCCCCGCGAGTTCTTGGAACAGCACATGGTGCTGCCGCTGTTTGTCGTCGAAGACACTTTGACGCTGGCGGTCACAGAACCGTCCAATGTTTTCCTGATCGACGAAGTCGCCGCTCTGACAAAGCTTAAAGTGCAGGTCATCGTCACCTCCCGCAAAGACCTGCTGCGGATGTTGACCACGCTGCCCAATTCCAAGGTCTTCGTGATCGATGACATCATCGAGGATTCGGAGGCGGATGTCACCTTGATCGAAGACGCGATCGAGGATATTACCGATGTCGAAGAGATTGCCGGCCAGTCGCCGGTCATCCGCCTGGTCAATTACATCATCTTCAACGCCGCCAAGGAGGGGGCCAGCGATATCCATATCGAGGCTGCCGATCGCTGCGTGCGGGTCCGCTATCGCATCGATGGCAAGCTCTACAAATCACTGGAAGTCCCCCTGCACCTCCTGCCAGCCCTGACCAGCCGGATCAAGATCATGGCCGACCTGGACATCAGCGAACGGCGGTTGCCGCAGGATGGGCGCGTGCATGTGCTGCTGAACCGCCGCAAGATCGACTTGCGGGTCAGCACCTTTCCCGGCAACCGGGGCGAAAAAACGGTCATCCGCGTGCTGGATGCCAGCAGCGTGTCGCTCTCGCTGGAGGACCTGGGATTCGCCGAAGATATCCTGAACCAATTCCGAGCCGGCATTCAGGCACCCAATGGAATTGTGCTGGTCACCGGGCCCACGGGCAGCGGCAAGTCCACCACGCTCTACGCCGGACTCAACGATATCAGCACGATGGAAAACAACATCTGTACGGTGGAAGATCCAATCGAATACCATCTGCCGCTGATCAATCAGTTCCAGGTGCAAGAAAAAGTAGGCCTCACCTTTTCGATTGCCCTGCGGACCTTGCTACGGCAGGACCCCGACGTCGTCATGGTGGGGGAGATTCGTGACGACGAAACCGCGCGGACGGCCATCCAGGCGGCACTGACCGGTCACCTCGTTTTCAGCACCTTGCACACCAACGATGCCTGCGCCGCGATCACGCGGTTGGTCAACATGGGTGTCGAACCGTATCTGATTGGCGCCGCGCTGAACATGGTGCTGGCCCAACGCCTGGTGCGCAAAATCTGCCCCAGGTGTTGTGAAACGTACGACCCGCCGCGCACCCTGCGGAGGGCCGTCGAGAAAATGGGGTACCAGATCGATCATTTTAAAAAAGGAATCGGCTGTCGCCGCTGCCGCAATACGGGCTATTCCGGTCGAATCGGCGTGCACGAACTGCTGTTGGTGACCGATGAGCTGCGGGATGCCATCACGGCCGAAGCACCTATTCGCACCATCCGCCAACTGGCACTCGACAACAACATGACCACCCTCCGCCACGACGGTTTCCGGAAAGTCCAGGAAGGGATCACGACCTTGGAAGAGGTCTTGCAAGTTGCGGGCGATACCTCCTGCTTCCTGGAAAGCCGAGAGAGCAAGCCATGACAAACGGGGTCCAGCCATGAAAGACGACCACCTCCCGCATAACCCACACGCCAGTAGACCAACGACGCATCACCATCCCGCCGGAAACAGTCAACCGGTGACAGGCCGGGGGGCCAGGGCCGAGTCAGCAGCAANNCCACCCCATAACCGCTCCCCCAGCCCGCTAGCTCAGCCACCCCACATCCTCCTCAACCGATTCGCACCCGATCCCATGCCTCTCACTTTCCTCTACAAAGCCCGTGATCCGCTGGGGAACGTCTACGAAGGTAAGGTCGACGCGCCCAGCGCCGAAGAAGCCACTCAACAATTGCGCCGCGATGGCTATCACGTGCTGGATATCGCAGAAGAAAATGCCGACTTCTCCTTCTTCTTCTCCCAACGTGTTTCGCGCAGCGACGTGATTTACGTGACCAGCCAGCTGGCGATCATGGTCGAAACGGGCATCTCGATTGCCCACGCCTTGGCCACGATCCTGGAACAGGAAGACAATCCCGCCTTGCGGCAGCTGTTGACCGACCTGAAAAACTCTGTCGAAGCGGGCGAAGATTTCTCCACCGCATTGGCTCGTCATCCCGAATGTTTCGACAACACCTACGTTTCTTTAATCCGGGCCAGCGAGGCTACCGGTTCCCTGGGAGAAATGCTGAACCGCGTCGCGCAATACCTGGAAAAAGAACGAGAAATTCGTGGCAAGGTCCGCGCCGCCATGGCGTATCCGCTGGTCATGGCGGTCACTTCCGTGGGCGTCACAATCTTTCTGTTGACTTACATCTTTCCCAAGTTTGAACCCCTTTTCAAACGGCCTGGTGCCAATCTCCCCAAGCTGACGGTCTTCCTCGTGCAGATCTCCGACGCGCTTTTGGCGCACTGGTATCTCTGGTTGGTGGCCGCCATCGCCACTGTCGTGGCCCTGATTTTCTTTCGCCGCACGCCCACCGGACAGCGGACTTTCGATTACTTGAAGATCAACTCGCCGGTGATCGGCCCCCTCTTTCGAAAAGTGGCGATTACCCGCAGCATCCGTACCTTGGGGACCATGACAACCAGCGGTGTACCCGTCCTGGATTCCCTGCAGCTGTCGGCCGATGTGGCAGGCAACTACTACTACCAGCAACTTTGGCAGGATGTGATCAACCAGGTGACGACCGGGAAGCGAATCTGCGAGGCCCTGGCGGGCAATCCGCTCTGCCCACCCATTCTCGTCCGCATGATCGCCGCAGGCGAGGATGCCGGCAAGCTGGATGCCGTACTGCAAAAGGTCAGCGGTTATTACGACGACGAGGTCGATCAGGCCATCAAGACGACCACCCGCTTGATCGAACCGGTCATGATCGCCGTGATGGGCGTGGTGGTCGGCGGGATCGCGATGTCCCTGCT
>WVZU01000360.1:3592-7042 GCA_011772275.1 Planctomycetales bacterium
GCCCAGGCCAACCCGCTCGCCACGATCCATCCCCCGCAGGCCACTGCCGGCTACGCTCAAGCTTCCAACATCGTCAACGGGTTCTGGCGATTCTGTAGCGGCAGGGTGACTGGCTGGCCGAGCCGGTGCGATTCAAAGACGGCGGCGATCATTTCCACTGAGCCGCGGGCCTCGTACATCCCCCCCTTCGGCTCGCGGTTGTTTTCAATTGCCGACAACAGATCTTCGACGGCCAAACGATGTCGCGAACTGTATTTCGCATCGGTCCGCGTTTCCGGCTTGTCCCAGCCCTCCGAAGAAACGTCCAGCCACTCCTGGTGGCTCCGCGCCGGCGACCAGCTCCGGTCGCGGAGGCACTTCACACTGCCCATCGTCCCTTCCAGCAGTTCGATCAGGCCGTGCGAGCAATAGACACGCAGCCCGTAGCGGGTCGGATTCCCTGCCACGTTGCGGACCGAGGCGAAATAGGCGGTGGACCCGTCCGGCATGCGGTACATGGCCCGCACCAGATCACCGGCAAGCGGGCCGAGTCCGTCGGCACCCGCCACGACGTGCTGCCGCCTTACCGGCTGACCGTCTTGTTCCACGCTGGCAAAACACCACAGGGGATGTCCGGCCAGGGCGCGTATCATGTCCATTACGTGGGTTCCCAGGACCCACAGGTCCTCTCCGCCCCCACGCCGATCCTCTTTACCTCGGCCGCGGTACTCCAAGATTTTGCCAAACCGTCCGGCCTCCAGCAGCCGCTTGACCCGCTCCAGCTTGGGGCTGTAGCGGGTCGGATGAGCGATCGCCAGTTTGGTGTGCGTCCGCTGGCAGGCATCCACAATTTCGTCCGCTTCGGCCAGCGAACGGCAGAAAGGCTTTTCCATGTACATGTGAATCCCCCGCTGGGCGGCCGCCACCGCCATGTCGCGGCGGCGATCGATCCAACTGGGGGCAATGACCAGAATGTCAAGCTTTACCTCGTCCAGCATTTTGCGGTAGTCCCGAAAGGCCTGCTGGACTCCCAGTTTTTTCGCCGTCTGCTCAAGGCCCTTCGGGTCGTCATCCGCCACGGCCACGATTTGCGTGTTGGGGACCCCGCTGAATGCCTCGTCCAGCGCGTGCCCGTAGCCTCCTCGGCCCGTACTGCCCACGACTGCCACGCGATATGTCCGGTTCATGGTTTTTTCTCGTTGGGGTTACTGCCAAACAAAAACGCGCCGCTCACCCGCTGGTGCCGGCCGGATCACGCCCGGCGCGATGAAGATGGCTGTGGATATGCTGGTTCGGCTGGCGCGATTATAATGCGATTTCCGCCGGCTGCCCATGCGCGGTCCTGTTCTGCATGGCTGTGCCGCAACCGCAGCTTTGGTAGGATACACGTTTCCCGTTGGCCATGCTCTGAAGGTGAATCCATGCCCGTTCCGCAAGCTACCGCCGGTCGCCGGCGCCGCGGCAAATCTTTGCCGCAGCAGGCTGCCGACACGGACCATCCGCGTTTGCAAAAAGTTCTGGCCGCCGCGGGAATCGCCAGCCGGCGGGAATGCGAAGAGTTGATTCGCGAGGGGCGGGTGGAGGTCGATCGCCAGGTGGTGACCCGGCTGGGCACCAAGGTCGATCTGGCCAGCCAGGAGATTCGCGTGGATGGCGAACTTTTGCCAACCGCGCGGCGGGCGTACTACCTGGTAAACAAGCCGAAAGGTTTCGTCTCCACCAGCCGGGACCCGGCCGGACGGGCCCGGGTCGTGGACCTGGTGCCGCCGGAGGCGGGCCGCCTCTTCGCCGTCGGACGGCTGGACAGGGATAGCGAAGGCCTCATGCTGCTGACCAATGACGGTGGCCTGGCAAATCGCCTGGCCCATCCCCGCTTTGGGGTCGAAAAGCGGTATGAAGTGCAGGTCGCAGGGTATCCCGAACCCGCCGTGCTGCGGAAGCTGCGCCAGGGTATTGTGCTGGCGGAAGGTGTGGTGCGGGCCGAATCGGTGCGCATCAAGCGGCGGCACAAGCAAAGCACCGTCCTGGAAATCGTGCTGAAGGAGGGCAAAAACCGCGAAATCCGCCGCATGCTGGCCGCCAGCGGGCACAAAGTCCAACGCCTGAAACGGGTCGCCCTGGGGTCGCTGCGGCTGGGACAGCTACCGGTCGGTGAATACCGACGACTGACACGTGACGAGCTGAAAAAGCTGCGGGCTGCGGCAGAGCAGGGCCGGTCCGCGTTGAACCGCCGGGCGGGTCGCCGCCGCGGGACGCCACCGTCCGGCCGCCGCGAGGCACGTTGAGCAACCCGGAATTCGCCGCTGGTAATTTAACCCCGATGACCAATCCTCTGCACGCCGCTTATTACGCCGATTCGGCCGTCCAGCAACGCGTTTGCGTGGTCGAAAATGTCCCTTTGGCCCGCGATACGTTTCGCATTCGGTTCCATTGCCCCCAAATCGCAAAACGTATCCTGCCCGGCCAGTTTGTCATGATGCGGCTGAACGCAGGCGACGATCCCCTCTTGGCTCGACCGCTGGCCTTGTACGACACGGTGCTGGACGGTGACCAGCAACCGGTCGGCCTGGACATCGTCTATCTGGTCGTGGGAAAAATGACAGGCCGGCTGGCAAAGCTGTCGGCGGGTAGCGACATGGAGGTCTGGGGCCCCTTGGGCAACGGCTTTGCCACGCCGCCTACCGATCACCTGCTGATGGTTGCCGGTGGGATCGGTCAGACCCCCTTCCTGGCACTGGCCCGGCAGTACCTTGGCCAGCGGGTCTACGGCGGTTCACCGTTACGCCTTACGCCCCCCGAGCGGGTCACGTTGTGTTACGGTGCCCGCAGCGGGGTTTATCTGGCGGGAGTTGAAGATTTCGAAGCCCTGGGCGTCCGTGTCCGACTCAGCACCGACGACGGTACCTGTGGCCACCGCGGCCTGGTCACGGACCTGCTGCGGCGAGAACTGGACGGGGCAGGGGAGGGCACCCACGTTGTCTGCTGCGGCCCGGAGCCGATGATGGAGGCCGTGTCCCAAATCACCGCCGTGGCGCAGGTCCCTTGCCAGGTCTCGCTGGAAACGCCCATGGCCTGCGGTATCGGTATCTGCTTTAGCTGCGTGGCCAAAGTACGTGACGGCCAGGGCGGATGGGATTACCAGCGGACGTGCGTGGAGGGGCCGGTGTTTGCCGCCGAGCGGATCGAGTGGTGAGTTTCGTGTAAAGAGGCGGGTGGCTTGTGCCGGCTACCTGCCGCCAGCCACCTCCCATCCCTCTTCCTCCCCTTCCTCCCAAATGGCGACGCCGAATCGCCCGGAAGAATCGGCGATCCCCCGCAACATGGCTTGGGTGTTGAAGGGGACGGCGATCGAACCGTCCGCACCGACGGCGATGATCCCTCCCACGCCAGGTTCCAGGATGTTGTCCACCACGTGCTGCACCGCGTCGGCCATCTTCAGCTGTTTGTACTCCATGAGGGCCACGACCTGGT
>WVZU01000360.1:7152-12751 GCA_011772275.1 Planctomycetales bacterium
GCCGCCAGATTGCCCTGCTGGTCCAGGGCCACCACCCCGATTGTCCCTCGACTTAGCCCCAGGTCGGGAGAGGGCGGATTGGACGGGTCGCCGGCGGCCCACAGGTCGCGCAAGCGCGGGGTATAGAAATAGTCCGGTGCGACCAGGGGGACTTGCATTTGTGCGGCAAAGCGTTCGGCCCCCTCGCCCACCAAAAACACGTGCTCTGTCCGCTGCATGACCAGCCGGGCCAGTGTGATCGGGTTCTTCACCGTGCGGACTCCAGCCACGGCGCCACACGACATCGTCTGGCCGTCCATGATCGAAGCATCCAGCTCGTGTGCTCCCTCGTTATTGAACGCGCCACCTTTCCCGGCGTTAAATAAAGGATTGTCTTCCATCAGCCTGGCGACTTCTTCTACTACCTGCAGGCTGGGACTGCCCTCTTGCAACAGTTTCCGTCCCCGCCGCAACGCAGCGGCCAGGCCGTCCCGATAGTCGGCCTGCACTTCCGCGGGTAGCAACCGTTCGGCGGTACCGCAGCCACCGTGGATTGCGATCGCGTAAGTGGGACGGGTCGGCAGATCGGTCGGTTCGGCGGCCATAACGTAGTTGGTGACGCTGAGGGAAATTGCCGCGAGGCATGCGAATTGAATCGAAATGGTACGCAACATCACAGATGCCTGAATTCCATGTCTTGAAGCGACAACGGATACTATCGGGTGTTTCGCGACAGGGATTTCGATTGGGGTTTGCACCCTGTAGGCGGTTCCCAGCTTTCGTAGCCGTTAGCCTCGCGTTGACCCGTACCTGCCTTACGACGTAAAGATTCGTAACCCCGCCGGCGGGCATCCTCGCCCGCTAACCCGCAGGGGCCGTCGTTGGTGCATAACCGTGACAAGCGGTGCAGGCCGTACGTCGCCGTGGGCAGTCACCATCCGAAATTTCGGCAAGTCAAGCAGACTGCCGCGATCCGGTGCGGGGACGACCGCCGGCTGGCCCGCTCGCCGCAGGACCAGCTGCCCTGCGGGTCGCGGATCCGTGGGGAAAAGATGACGGCCCGCCCATCGCGGAAAGCCGCGCGGCTAATCTTTCCTCTGCCATAGGGAATAGGCAAAGGTGCGGTCCGCCCTCACCTGGGAGGGAACTTCGGCCACAAGCTGGAAATGGTCCAGGAACGGCGGAATGCCCACCGACGGGTCCAGGACCAGCCAGCGACAGGCCCGGATCGAATCTTCGCTGGTCAAGCTGGCGAAAAAAGCATCCCGCCACGGATTGCGGCCCTGAAAGACGTACCAGTGCCGCGCCGTCACCGCCACCGGCTCGCCCGGCGGAATCCACTCGGCTAAAACCGCATACGCCGCCCGCTGACGCTGCGCGTTTGGCAACTGCCAGGTCCAGCGGCCCAGGTCGACTACGTACCCGACCGGCAGCAAGAGAGAGCCGATCAGCAGGGTCGTGCCGAGTTTGCGTCGGGCGGTGGCGGAAGACCCATCGATCAGGGCGGCCACCGCCGGACCCCAACAAGGCAACAACAGGATTTGCGTGGCGCCCAGGTAAGTGTAGGCACGAGGGCGCAGGACCAGAACGGCCAGCATGCCGATCAGCGCGGTCAGGTAGAGCGAGCTGGCGATTGTTTGCCCGCTGTCCCGCACCCGCATCACGCGGGGAAAATAACATAGCGTGATCAGTGTGGCTGCCAACTGGGTAGGGTTGAACAGGATCGTCGTCAGCAAGACCTGAAGACGTTCTGCCAGGGAAGTGAGATGCTGACCTTGACGCAGGTGCTGCATCGCAAAGAAAAACTGATCCTCAAAGATTCCTGGCCACCTGGCCTCCCACACTGCGTACCAGCCAAAGATCATGGACCCGGCCACCAGGAACGTGAGGCATAAGCCACATGCGGCCCGGATCGCCGTTTGCAATCGCAGCTGCCGCGGACCGCTCACCACGATCAGCCCCCAGCGGATCAGAGCGAATACGGCAGCCAGGATACCGACCCACATGGCGGTTAACCCGGCCAGCCCCATCAACAGACCGCTCAACACCGCCGCGGAAATGCGTAAACCGGTCCACCCACGGCTTACGAGCAGTACGTCCAGCCAAACCCACAACAGGGCCGTCTCTTCCGGACGATCGAAATAGGCCAGGTTCCCCAGATGGATGAGGCCTGCCCCGAACACGATTGTGAATGAAAGTCGAGCGGAGCGTTGGCCGTGCTGATCCAGCAGTCGCTGGGTCACCAGCCCGACCGCCAGGGCGTTCAGCACATGGACCGTAAAAGAAAAACCTAGCGTCGTTTGCAGCGAAAATCCAAACAGGCCGTACCAGCCGCTCAGCATCCCCGGGTACAGCGGTGGTTGCGTGGCAAAGGCCACGTCCGCGCGGGGTAGAAATCCCAGAACGCTGGGAATCGCCAGGCGGCCGTGCTGAAAAAGTTCCGCCGCCGGGCTCTTGTACCAGCCATCGTCGTCTCGCGGACAAGGCAGTCCCTGCGGCGCCAGCCAGATGGCCAGCACGACTCCCACCCCAAGAATCGCCAGGCAGGGATGACGCAAAAGTCCCTCGGGCGACACAGGAAATCCTGGCCGCGACCCGCGACGCCACGGCTGGTCTTTGCCGCTTTCCAACACCTGGCAAGTCCCCCCTCTCCCGCGACGTCGTTTTAGCTGCAGCTGGCAAACGGGACAACGCCATTTTGATGACGCTCAGCGGGGCGAACAGCAGACCCGCACAGCCGACTTGCATTCCCCGCTTTCTTTCTGCCAGGCCGCGCGGCCCGACAGGTGCCAGTCCTTGCCCAAGACTTCCCTCCCCAAGGCTGCTTGCCGCCGGTAGCCGCTCGACCGGTAAGGAACTCTCCCAGCGCGACCCTCTTGGCAGAATGTGCGGTAATTTAGCGCATCATGTTTTGACCCGCCGGAAGGAGACGTGTTCAAGCAGCCGCTCGCGCACGGCAGACGGCGGTTTGCCTCGCAGGAAAATATCGCCCCAGATATCCAGCTGGACCAGGCGGAGCCGCAAATTGCGGTCGGCATACTCCAGCAGAAGATCGACGTCCTGGTTGGCCAGCCCGAATAGTTCTGCGCTGAAGCCGTCCCGGAACAGGTTGGCGTCGATTTCGAGTCGCCGGTAGTTCGACGAGGGAAACCCCATCTTTTCCCGACGAGTTAACAGGGGCGGTAAGTACCTTGCAGCAGCCTGGCGGACGATCCACTTGTCAATAAAGCAACCGTGTTTGGTGTGCCGGGCCAGGGGATGAAGTCGAATCTTCGCTCGGTAGGGCAGGTTGACCGCAAAGCGGACCAGCGACGTGTCGAGAAACGGAAAGCGTGCCTCGATACTGGCGGCCATGCCCAAGGCGTCGTTGCGATGCAGTAAGGTACGGAGGTGAAAATTCAGGTATTCGATCGACTTCAGGTTTCTGGGGTCCAGCTGGCATTCTGTAAGTCCCCAGGGGAGGCGCCGCAACTCTTCTTCATCAGCGAATTTCTCAAAGTGGCTTTCCACGTGCTTCAGCAAGGGGTTGGACCGCGGACGCCGCCGCCGAAATACGTTTGGTCCTTTGAGTGCGCGTCGCAGGCGCGTCTTCAGCCCAGCGGGCAGTTGGCAAAGCCAATCACGCAGGCGGGGCACTACCCAGTGGTAACCCAGATAGCATTCGTCCGATCCCTCGCCTGACAAAATCCCCTTGACGCCGTGGGCACGGACAAGCTTGGAAACCGCCAGGAAAGGGACACTGTTGGGGTGATAGGCGTAGGGTGCCCCAAAATGCCGGATGACTTCGACCATCGAATCGGCAAAATCATCGTCATGCACCTCGACACTCTTCAATTCCAGCCCCAGCGACCGAGCCAGTTCTTCAGCCGCCCAAGTTTCGCTCTCGCCCCCCACCACGTTCGCGTGAAAAATTGCCAGATCCTTGTGGTACTTGCAGGCCACGGCCATGACCAGCGACGAGTCAACGCCGCCACTGCAAAAAGCCCCGACCTGAGCGTCGGCGAACATCTGGCTCTGAATGCTCTCGTGAAACTTTTGGTCAAAAAGATCGACCAGTTCGCTGTCTGTCTTCGCCGCCAGGCGGGCTGTCTCGTCCTTGTCCCAAAGGTCAATCACCCGCGCATAACGCGTCGTGCAGCTGGGCTGCCCCGGCCGCAGCTGGACATAGTCGCCCGGCGCGACGATCTTTACGCCCTCAAACAGGGAAAACCCTTTGGTCGGGAAACCGTTCCCTTGCAGACAAAACGCAACCGACAGCGGGTTGGGTTTCAGATCGACCCAAGGTTTCAACGCTAGTGGCTCGGAAGCAAACAGAAATTTGTCGCGGTCCTCGTAGATCATCAGCGGCTTGAAACCAAATCGATCACGTCCCAGCAGCAAATGTCGAGTCTGGCTGTCGAAAAACGCGAAGGCAAACATGCCCTCCAGCCGAGGCAGAGTGGCTGCCGCACCATGGTGGATCAGCATTTCCAGCAACACCTCGGTGTCGCTGGTGGTGCGAAAAGAGATTCCTGCGGCCTCCAACTCTTCGCGCAGCAGACGAAAGTTGTAAATTTCGCCGTTATAAACGAGGCAATACCGGCGTTCAGCGTCCCAGAAAGGCTGGTTGCTGCGGGGGTTCAAATCGACCAGGGAGAGCCGTGTGTGTACCAACCCCACCCCTGCGTCGCGGTGAAGCCCAAAGTTGTCCGGGCCGCGATGAGCCAGCGCATCGGTCGACGCTTGCAGCTTCTCGGCACAAGGTGTATCCCTCGCCGCGTGATGAATGATGCCAAATATGCCACACACTGCGGATCAGTCCCTTCACGTCACGCCCTGGCGGGAACGCAGCAGCGACCAGGAGGGTGAAAACGGGCAGAAATAGGGGATCACCTGCCGTGAAAATCGCAGGGCAGGCACATCGGGAAGGGATTCCAGAAAAATATGCCAACCCAAGGCGTTTCTCCCAAAAGAAGCGAGTGCCGTTGAGGGAATTTTCAGGAGGAAACCCTCAGGCGGTTAAGATAAGTATACTTTACCCCGCAAAGAGTTCCCAGCGATCTTCGCTCACCCCAAGCGAGCGTTTTCCAAAGCCTCTCCAGCTGCCTAAGGTCGCGCCCTGTTCTGGGGCGTTCCGGCCGCGTGCCGCCAAAATCGATTGCCGCCCCCAGGCCGGTCCCAGGGCAGATGCTGGGTGTCGTGTTCGATGAGCAGCAGGGGTCGCTGCCCAGTTGACCTGGCGGCAGCCAGGCGGGCCTGGTCATCGAAGCGGGAGACTGCGAACGCCTTACCACCGGTCCTGCGGCGGAGTTCCAGCGGAGAAGCCGGCCAACGGGTCAGGTCGAATACCCAGCTGAGCGCTAAAAAACCATTGGATTGGAGAGCCATTGTCCTCAATTGCTCCCGCCCTCCTGCAACCCGCAGCGGCCTTTACCTCTTTTTTTGAAAAGCCCTCACCCCCGTTTGGTCTCTCGAACAATTGAGACAATTGTTCTACACTTTTTTTGTAGAGCAATTGTCCTCAATTGCTCCCGCCCTCCTGCAACCCGCAGCGGCCCCTACCCCTTTTTTGAAAAGCCCTCACCCCCGTTTGGTCTCTCGAACAATTGAGACAATTGTTCTACACTTTTTTTGTAGAGCC
>WVZU01000159.1 GCA_011772275.1 Planctomycetales bacterium
GGCAAGATGAGTGTGTCGGCAGCGAATATCTTCTCAGAGGGTGTTTTCAGCGGTGCCTGGAAATGAAATAATGCCGGTGGGCTTCTGGCAGTTTTTTCCTGATTACCAACGGCGGTCTCATGCCTGATCCTCGGGAACACGCGGAAAACCGCAACCTGATCGAAACGGTCTTACGGCACATTCCGGGGTTTCGCGGTTACCTGGAAAAAGAATACCGGCGTGAAAGCGACTCGTTGCAGCGCCAGTGGCTGGCCGATCGGTTGGATCGCAGCAAGCGCGGGCTGGATGATTTCAGTCGGGCGCTGGTGGACGCCGGGCAGATTGATGATTTACCGCAGTGCGACCGGCTGCGCGGACGGATTGATAAATTGTCGTCGCGAATCCGCAGTGCGATGGATGGATACAGCGGTTTCTTTGATCTGGTGCGGATTGACGAGTCGGTGTTGGATCGAGTTTACCGGTTCGACGGCGAGTTGATCGACCGGGTTGACGATTTTGCGACGCGGGTAGAGGGCTTGCCGGCGGAACCCGCCTCGGGCGGGGTCGCGGTTGCTCACTTGTTAAACGAGACGGAAGCACTGGAAAAAGTCTGGGACGAACGGGACGATATCCTCAAGGGGCTCGATTGAAGTCCCTGGCCCATCGCCGGCTGCGAGTCCAGGCTGGGATACGTCGGAATCGGATAACAAAAAAACGGGATAGGGACAGCTGACCATGGCACGTCGTCTGGAAGTCATCGATTTTTTTGACCAGGGGAACCGCAGCCTTGTGCATCGGGTGCCGCCCCAGGGGTCGGCGGACATTCAGCTGGGTGCGCAATTAATCGTCCAGGAAAACCAGGAAGCGATCTTTTTCCGGGACGGCAAGGCCTTCGACAGTTTCGGACCCGGCCGCTACACATTGACCACGGCCAACGTGCCGTTGCTGACACGGATCCTGACGATTCCCTGGGAAAAGTCGCCGTTTCAGGCCCAGGTTTACTTTTTTGGCAAGCAGACGTTCGTGGACCAGAAATGGGGGACGCGTCAGCCGATCGTGTTCAAGGACGCCGAGTTTGGCTTGGTGCGGCTGCGAAGTTTTGGCAAGTACTCGTTTCGTATCCAGGATTCGGTGCTGCTGCTGAACGAGCTGGTCGGTACGCAAGACAAGTACACCACGGATGAGGTGACTTCCTATCTGAAGGACCTCATCGTGGCTCGGATGACGGACTTGCTGGGGACGATAGGGTCGAGCATCGTTGAGTTGCCGGCAAAATACGACGAGGTGGCTTCGGCCACGCGGGCCAAGGTGTCCGAGGAGTTTGCCAAGTACGGTTTCGAGCTGGTCGATTTCTTTATCAATGCCATCACACCGCCGGAAGAGGTGCAAAAGGCCATCGATGCTCGTAGTGCCATGGGCGCCGTGGGTGACCTGAATGCGTTTCTGAAATTCCAAGCGGCCAACAGCATGTCGAAGCTGGCCGAGCGGGGTGGGGGCGAGATGGGCAGTGGTGCGATGGGCATGGGCATGGGGGCCGGTTTCGGCATGATGATGCCGGGGATGTTGCAACAGGCGATGGCGGCGGGCCAGCCCGCGACGCCCGCTACCGGCACACCGCCCGTGACGGCTCCTCCCGGCGGACCCGCCGCGACGGCCGGTAGCACGGCGGGTGCGGTGGCTGCTGCGGGGGCCGCCAACACGGCGACTGCTGATTTCGGCGATTTGGCGCCGGTGGTCACGGATCCCCGGGCGCTGGTCCGCGCCGTGGCGGAAGCGGCAGGCTACGAGATTGGGGAAGAGGGGGATGTGTGGCGGATTACCGTGGCGACGGGGTCCCTCCGCAAACAGGTTGTGCAGGTGCGTTTCGACACCAGGGACGAAGAAGGGCACGCTCTGATCAGCTACAAGTCCGTTTGTGGTCCCGCCACCGAGAAAAACGCCATGAAGCTGCTGCGTTACAACACGCGACTGGTCCACGGTGCCTTTGCCGTCGCCGATTCCGGCAGCGGCGAAATGGTGGTCATCCAGGCCAACCAGCTGGCGGAAACGGCCGATCCGATGGAGGTCACCCGGGTGTTAACGTCGGTCGCCTGGCAGGCGGACAAGGTGGAAGAGAAACTGCTGGGCGACGATCGGCACTAGCCGACGGTCAAGCGAAAGATTTCGGGTCCCACTGCTGGGTTGCTCAGCAGTGCCAAGACGTTACGTGGAACCCCGGCCGAAGATTTGAAGATGGAAGGTTGAGGGACCACTCGCCACGATACCGTTGCATAAATGAGCGGTCTGGTCGTCACCCGCGAAGCGGCGAGAAGGAAAAGCCTGGGCTGCGAGTCGCCGTACGTGTTTAGCCCGGCTGGATTGCTGGTGGAATTCGGGCGGCCAGAAAATCGATGAAGTCGGGGACGCCTCACGGGGTCGCGCCTCACGGGGTCGCGCCTCACGGGGTCGCGCCTCACGGGGTCGGGAGTCTTTTTCGCCACTGAAAAACCCTGCAGTGATGGATAGTGGGAATGATGGCGAAAAAGACTCCCGACCCCTTCCGGTCGCATCTCGCCGCACCGGGCTGGTTCTTTGCCGGACGCATGGCATCTTCAAGGGCCAAGCTGGAACTTGGTAGGGGGTGGGGGCTGGCTCTGGTGTTTTGTCGGGTGGGAGGCGCCTCCTGCCTGTGCGTGGTTCGGACGGTCCGGATGGATCGACTTGTAAAGTTCCATGGGGGGGACCTGGGGGGACGTTCTGTCGCGTGATCATCAACACGGTTGTTCTGGTCTGTGGGACGCTGGCGATTTGTATCCCGATGGGGGTATTGCTGGCGGTGTGCATCACCCGCACGAATCTGCCGGGCCGCCGCGGGCTGCTGTTGCTGATCGGCCTCCTGCTGCTGGTGCCCTTGTACCTGCAAACGGGTGCCTGGCAGGCCGGTTTTGGACTGCAGGGCTGGTATACACTGGCTAGTGGACACGAGCTGGTCAAGCAGATGCGTGGCGCCGTGTGGGTGCATGGGGTCAGCGGAGTGGCTTGGGTGACGCTGATTGTGGCGGTCGGCTTGAGAACGGTGCCACGAGCTTTGGAAGAGGAAGCCTTGCTGCATGGATCGGCGGCTGTCGTGTTACGGACGGTCACCTTGCCGCAGGCGTTTGGCGCGATGGGCATTGCCGCGTTGTGGGTGGCGGTGACGACGGCGGGCGAAATGACCGTGACGGACCTGTTTCGCGTCCGCACTTACGCGGAGGAGCTCTACTTGGCTCATGCGGCCACCGCGGACATGGACGCAACGGCCCTGCAGCTGATACCGGGTATGATCGTGACGGCCGTGATGGTCGCCGCCGGTTTGCTGCTGTGCCATCGGCTGATGCCGCGCCAGGAATCCATTTCCTTTCGGCCGCAGCGCGACTTTGACCTGGGCGGCTGGCGCTGGCCCCTATTTGGCCTGGTGGTCGCCATCGTACTCGTGCTGGTGGGGATTCCGTTGTGGAACCTGGTTTATCGGGCGGGTGTTGAGGTTTCTGGGACGGCAGACGGCGTGACAGCCCGCAGCTGGCAAATATCTAAATTTATCGAGCTGGTTTTTGTCCAGTCGCACCAGCAATTTGGGCAGGAGCTGCTTTGTTCGCTGGTGGTGGGTATCAGCAGTGCGAGCCTGGTGCTGGTTTTCGCCAGCTTGTTGGCTTGGTGGGGCGGAGCGGGTCGCTGGCAGGCGGCCGGGGTGTACCTGGTCGTGGCGATTTGCCTGGCGGTACCTGGTCCGTTGTTGGGGGTGGCCGTGATTGGTTTGTTGAGCGGCTGGCCGCGTGTGTACGATTCGCTGGTTGCCCCCAGTCTGGCGATTTCGCTGAGCGCCCTGCCGGTGGCCACGATGATCATGTGGCACGCCTTGCGCAGCATTCCCGCCAGCGTGTTGGATGCCGCTCGCCAGGAGGGCGCCAGCCCCGCCGCTCAACTGCTGTACCTTGCCCTGCCCGCTCGGTGGCCCGCGCTGGCCATTTGCTGGCTGATCGTGCTGATCCTGGCGGTGGGCGACTTGTCGGCCAGCCAGTTGGTGCAGGTTCCTGGTCAAGAGACGCTGGCCAACCGTGTTTTCGATCGTTTGCACAGCGGTGCTTACGACCAGGTCTGCGGCGCGTTTCTCGCCCTGCTCGGCTTGCTCGCCTGTCTGACCCCCCTGCTTTTTTATTTGGCAAGGCTGTGGCAACGGCAGCTGGTTGGGTCCGGCCAAGTTGAATGACCGGCGATGAATGAGCGTGTGGGCGGGTGGGGGTGCGCAGGGGAGGGGGCATACGCAAGGGCTTGGCAGGGATCTGCGGTGCGTATGGCCAGCGGCAGGGTACGATTTTTCCGCTCGCCCGCGCTGCTCATCGCGGCCGCCTGCTATGATAGAGTGTAGTGATTTCTGAATGCGCAAAAGCCGTGCCGATGACCTTTCCGCGCTTGCGATCAAGACCGGTTACGTTGTCCTGGAGGATTGCGATCTGCGGTGCCCTGTGGGGCTGCCTGGCTGCCGGATCCATTCTCTGTGGCGACGAGTATTTTTTCTTAAAGAAAAATGGTACGGAAGTACAAGTCCGCGGGCGGGTGATTGTCGAAGCGGAAGATGGTGGAGCGCTGATCGAGGACCGCGCGGGCCGACTTTGGGCGGCAGAGTCGGATCAGATCGTGAAGCGGGAAAAGGACCAGGTGCCCTTTGCGCGGCTGGACGCGGACAAGATGGCTGAGGCGGTGTTGGATCAGCTGCCGGACGGGTTCGACGTCCACAAAACGGCTCATTACCTGATCTGTTACAACACGTCGCCAGCCTATGCTCGGTGGTGCGGTGGGTTGTTCGAGCGTCTTTATCGGGCGTTCAACAATTTTTGGGACCGGCAGGGGATGACGCTCAGCGAACCTGCGGGCCTACTGGTGGCCATTATTTTTTCTGACGAGCGTACCTATCGGGAGTATGCGGTCGTCGAACTGGGCGAATCGGTCCATTCCATCGTGGGCTACTACAACCTGATGACCAACCGGGTAGTGATGTACGATCTAACCGGTGCTCAGAAGATCCGCCAGGCAAAAGATCGGGTCCGCCAAAGCGTGGAAATCAATCGCGTGCTCTCGCGGCCGGAAGCTGCCAGCCTGGTGGCCACGATCATCCACGAAGCGACCCACCAAATCGCCTTCAACTGCGGCATGCAGACACGGCTGGCCGATGTTCCGATTTGGGTCAGCGAGGGGATTGCCATGTATTTCGAGACCCCGGATCTGAAGAGTTCACGCGGTTGGCGGGGTTTAGGAGCGGTCAATCGGACTCGGCTAAAACGGTTTCACAGCCCCAACAGATCGCGACCGGCCGATTCGATCAGGGTCTTATTATCCGACGACCGGTGGATCCAGGGACGCGCCGAGGACCCACGCTTTCAAGGTCGTGAGGCGGTGCTGGATGCTTACGCGGAAGCCTGGTGCCTGGCCTACTACCTGATCAAGCATCATCCTGACGAGTTTGTAAAATACATGCAGCTGCTGGCGGAAAAACGGCCGTTGCAGCAGGATACGGCCGAGCAGCGGGTTGCGGATTTTGAACGTTTTTTTGGCACTCTTCCGGGCCTGGAGCAGAAATTCCTGCGGCAGATGAGTCGGGTTCGCTGAGGGCGGCAGGGGCGTCTTTTCCGCGGGAGGCGGAGGTCGCCAGGACTTTTGGCGGCGGTGGGCGGGCGTTCCGGGTTTTTTCCTGGCACCGCTTTGCGGGGGGCGCTGGGATCGATCCTCCATAAAACGGCACCTGACCTAGCCGGCGCGCA
>WVZU01000429.1:0-608 GCA_011772275.1 Planctomycetales bacterium
TGGGCGGAAATCGGGGGTGGGTAGGTGGTGGGTTGGATGTCGAGCGTAAAAGGTCGGTGGTTTTGAGCGGAAAATCGTGAGCCGGAAATCGTGAGCGGCAAATCGCAGGTTGGGAGTTGTGGGTGGTGCGTCGGCTTGGAGCTTCGTTGTCGCCTGGCAGGCCCCAGGGGGGGGCCCGACTATTTTCCTTTTCGTAAAAATTGTTTGATCGAATCGTAGATGGCGTCTTTGTTGGGGATTTCGGAGAGGACAAGCGTTTCGTGGTCGTCGCCGAAAATGGCCTCCAGGGACTTGATGTATTCCCCGCTGCCGTAGGGGCTTTCGACCTGCCCGTAGCAAAACTGGTTGCACAGCGGCAGGAGGGTTTCTCTTAGCAACTGGATGCTCTGTTCGTTATCTTCCCCCCAGTTGTCGCCGTCCGAAAACTGGAAGCAGTAAATGTTCCATTCCGCGACGGGGTATTTTTCGGACAGCAGTGCGGCGCAGGCGCGGTAGGCAGAACTGATCCGCGTGCCGCCGCTTTCACGGGTATGGTAGAAGGTCTGTTCGTCCACCACCCGGGCGGCCGCATCGTGGATGATGTATTCGACTTCGATGCCGTCGTACTC
>WVZU01000429.1:613-4848 GCA_011772275.1 Planctomycetales bacterium
CAATCTCTTTCTGCTCGTCCGTCATCGACCCGGACACGTCCATCATGTAGATGACCACGGCGTTGGTCTCTGGCTTGCGAATCGTCTGCCAGCTGCGATAACGGCGATCTTCACCGATGGGAACGACGCGTGGCTTTTCGGGCAGGTAGGCATTGGAGGAAATCTGCCGCCGCAGGGCCTGCATGTAGGTCCGCTTGAAGTGCCGCAACGACTCCGGTCCGCTGCGGCGGATGCTGTTGTAGCGGGCCTTTTCCTCGGTGATCTGGTCGGTACCTTTCGGCTGGATGTGGGGCAGCTCCAGCTGTTCGGCCATGATCTCGGCCAGTTCCTCCAGCGTGACATCGACTTCCAGGATATGCTGGCCCGGATCGCTGCCGGCCATCCCCGGCCCGTCCTCGTCATCGCCACGGGCGATGGGGGTCCCTTCTTCGCCCTCCCCCTGGCCGACGCCACCCGAACCGTTCTTGCCAAAGCGGAAGTGGGGCACGTCCAGGTAGGGGACGGGGATGCTGACCAGATCGCGTCCCTTGCGTCCGATCATCTCGTCGTGCGTGATATACTTGCGCAGATTCTCCCGAATCTTGCCCCGCACGATGTGACGGAAGCGCCGTTCATCTCTTTCGATTTTCATCGCCATCGTTTGCGCCTCGTCCTTGAGGGCAACCGAGCTACTTCGCAGCAGGGGTCGGCGGAAGCGGCCGCGGCAAGCTCCCGATCCTCCCCAGGCCAACGACCCTCCCGGCCGCGGCCAACGGTTGTGGGGTGCTCGCTGACGAGCACCTTTTTATCCTTCATGCCCGACGGGACACCGGATCCTCGGCTTTCTTAGGAGGATTCTTTGGTATCGCCACGAGCGAAAATGCTTGCTACGAAGTTCAAAACATCGGTTGCACTCTCTTCGTCATAGCCATAATTACGGATCAATCTATCCTTCACCACGTCGATCTTTGCCTGCGTCTCTTCGTCCACCACGTTGGAGACCAGGCTGGTCAGCTTGATGGTGTCCTTCTGGTCTTCAAACAGTTTCAGCTCCAAGGCCTTGTGCAGCCGTTCATTGGTCGTGTAGTCGAACGTCTTCCCGTCGATCGACAGCGCGCCGATGTAGTTCATGATTTCGCGGCGGAAGTCATCTTTGCGGCTGTCGGGAATATCGATCTTTTCCTCGATCGATCGCATCAGCCGTTCATCCGGCTCGTCGTACTGCCCCGTGAACTTATTCTTGACCTTTTCCCGTTGCGTGTAGGCTTTGACGTTGTCGATGTAGTTTGCGCAAAGCCGTTTCAGCGCATCTTCATCGGCCGCGATGGCCCGTTGCACTTCATTCTTTACGATGTTCTCGTATTCCTCTTTCACAACCTGCAACAGCTCGCGATATTCGTTCCGCAGTTCGTCGCTGGTCAGCAGCGAATGATGTTTCAGCCCCGCTTCCAGCTCATTCAGCACCATGAAAGGGTTGATCGACTTGGCATCGGGATGAGCGACCAGGGCGTTGGAAATCTTGTCTTGGACATAGCGGGGCGAGATGCCCTGCATGCCCTCGTTGGTCGTTTGTTCGCGTAATTCCTTGATATTTTCTTCGGTAAAGCCGGGGAGGCTTTTGCCGTCGTACAGCTTCAGCTTCTGCAGCAGGGTCAGGTTGGCATTTTTGGGCTCTTCCAACCGGGTCAGCACGGCCCACATGGCGGCCATTTTGATGGTATGCGGCGCGACATGTTTGCCCGTCACGGTCTGCGGGTTGTAGTCCTTTTCGTAAATCTTGATCTCGTCGCTCAACCGCGTAACATACGGGACATCAATCTTGACCGTGCGGTCACGCAAGGCCTCCATGAACTCGTTGTTCTGCAAACGCCGGTATTCCGGTTCGTTGGTGTGCCCCAGGATGACTTCATCGATATCGGTCTGAGCGAACTTCTTCGGCTTGACCTTGTGTTCCTGGCTGGCCCCCAAGAGATCGTAAAGGAAGGCCACATCCAGCTTGAGGACTTCCACGAATTCCACCACGCCCCGGTTGGCGATGTTGAATTCGCCATCGAAATTAAAGGCGCGCGGATCGCTATCGCTGCCGTATTCGGCAATCTTGCGGTAGTTGATGTCGCCCGTCAGTTCGGTCGAATCCTGATTCTTTTCATCCTTGGGCTGGAAGGTCCCGATCCCAATCCGATCTTTCTCGCTCAACAATAACCGCTTGACCCGCACGTCCCCCACGGTCTTCGTCCAATCCCCCTCGTACCGCCGCAACCGCTCGGCGTAATGGTAGCGGCAAAACGGACACAGCTCGCCCGTAATCTTCACCGGGAAATCGTCCCCGGGGCCCCCGTTCAGTTCCGCTTCCGCGTCGGCACGGAAGCGGGGGGAGATCAGGTGCAACGGCTCCTCGTGCATGGGACACCACTCGGTGTCGTCCTGAGCATCGTTGTACCAGCCCAACGTGTACAGCGCGCCGGCGTCGGTGGCGGAATAGCGTTCCAGACCCTTTTTGATCAGCCGAGCAATCGTGCTTTTGCTGCTGCCGACCGGACCGTGCAGCAACAACACGCGTTTTTCGATGCCGTAACCATAAGCGGCGCTTTTGAAAGCATTCACCAAAGCTTGCTGGGCCCGCTTCAACCCAAAAACCGCATCCCGGCCGTTGTCGTCCGGATCTGAGAAAAAGCGATAGTCGACGCGCCGTTCACGTGCCTCTTCCACCACGTCCGTGCCATACGACATGATCATGTCGTAAACCCGCTGGAATGCGTTGCGGGTCACCCGCGGGTTGTGCCGCACGATGTCCAGGTACTCTTCGAAAGTGCCTTCCCAGTTCTTCTTGCGAAACTGGTCCAGGTCCTGGCGTTGGGCGATCAGCGACAATATTTCGCGTCCAGCGGCCATATCTTTTCCTCCCGAAAAGTTCGTATGCGAAACCGTTCGTCAGGCACTCCTTACAGAGGCTCACACCTCCGCACGGGGCGCCACGCGACGACCCCTGACCAACGGCCTCGTTCCCCTATCCACTCACATCGGTTTGCACCTCTTCTCCCGTTGCCCGCGACAAAAATGTTTGCCTCCAGCAAATTTTCTGAATGCCTCCTGTCGGCGCAGCCCGAACGGGACTTCCTCCAGTGCGCATCGCGGCACGGAAAAAGCCTCCTGAAGAGCGCCGATGACTCACACAGCGTGTGCGAGAGAGGCAGGACCAGAAAATTGCAAAAGAACCTTACCGAACGGTGAGGTGAAAAAGGGCAGGACTTGCTTCTAAGCCAAGAGGCAGGCCATCCCTTGCCCACACCTCCTATTTCCTTCTCCTATGTCAAGTATCGGTTGCCATTCGAATTGGGGCAATATTGACTTTGCCCGACAAGCCATTTACCGCGACAGTTCTTGGAGAATTCCCAAGCGAGAACTTGCTGCTGCGTAAGGGGTTCTGACAAATCAGGCCGCCCCCCACAGGACGCTTAACTTTTTTTCGCCCCTCCCGCCTCGCGGGCCGTTCGTCGCCCCTTTTTCAACAACTCAAAATGAGGAATCTCTTTAGGGCCAGATCGGCGCCCCGCACGCAGCCACACCCGACGATCGGCAAGCACCAACCGATAGCTGGGTCCCCAACCCGCCAGGTAAACGACGGCCACGCCGATCCACACGCCGCAACATGACTGCTAGCAGACCCCCGCCCCCTTAGCACCCCGGCTGCTCAAGCCCCACCTCAGGCGGAAACGCCATCCCTTCGCGCCAAGATGGCACTCAGCAGCCGGGGTGCTAAAGGCGTCTGAAATCAGCCAGGCTATTTTTTCGGGCAACTTGGGGTTCTTAGCAAACCAGTTTCTGCCGCAGAGTCCTACCCATTTTTGCCAATTTATTTCATCAAGTAGCGAGCCCGATTTCTCCCGCGCCCCAGAAGCACCCCGGCTGCTCAAGCCCAACCTCAGGCGGAAACGCCATCCCTTCACGCCAAGATGGCACTCAGCAGCCGGGGTGCTAAAGGCGTCCAGCCCACAAACCGCCAAAGCAACAGAACCGGGGCCAGCCGGCAGATCAAGACAATAGCCGCTCGACACTTTCCACCAGCCGGTCCATGCCGAAAGGCTTGCGGATGTAGTCATCCACGCCCAGCATCTCTGCATACGCCTTGTGCCGACTCCCTTCATTGGCGGTGATCATGATCACCCGCAGGGGGACGGGACGCGAGCGGCGTAGTTTTTCCAGCACCAGAAAGCCGCTTCGCTTGGGCATCATCATGTCCAGAATCATCAGGTCCG
>WVZU01000434.1:0-121 GCA_011772275.1 Planctomycetales bacterium
CCCCCCGCCCTTCCAGCCCGTAAGTCGTTTCCTAACAAGCGGAAACGAGCATTTCGCGGCCTGCGGCGGCTGACCGGCAAAAAAAATGCTGATTTTCGGCAAAGGGCCTTGACGATCTGTA
>WVZU01000434.1:279-2875 GCA_011772275.1 Planctomycetales bacterium
ACGACCGCCGAACTGGCCGCTCGGTGCCAGCTCCGCGAGAACGAGCTGTATCGGCTGTGGAAGAACAAGAAGGCCATGTTCATCGACGCGGTCCAGCAGGTGTATGAGACCACGTTGAAGGCGTGGAGCCGGTTGTCGGTTGCCGACGATACGACCAGCATGGCCCAGCGCGTGTTGGCTCACCAGGCCATCAACCAAGGGCGAATGGGGTTTTATCGGATTGTGTTCGCGGGCCTGCAAGAGACGGACGACGCCGAGATCAAGGCGGCGTTGAGGAACCTGTACCGCAAGTTTCATGAAGCGATCGTCGAGATGATGCTGCAGCATCATGCCTTGCCGCTGGCCGACATGTCGCGGGCAAAGCAGGCAAAAGCCCGGGACCGGGCGGAACTGGCGGCGTGGGCCATGATTGGCCTGGGCGCCATCGCGGACATTGATCGCTGTGTGAATTTGACATCCGCTCCAAAACGCCAACACCTGATGGAAACGGTCGGACAGACGTTGCTGGAATTCCCCGTGCCCGCCATGGTGACGTTACCCTGAATCGACAAATTTTTTTCGCCCGGTTGTAAGTAAACGCTTACATTCGGGCCTGCCCTCCGGCAGAACGTAGTTGTTTTCACTTTTTCGAAGGAGGTACTTGGACATGGCTATTTCGTTAACCGCCCCCACCGGCTCGCTGGTCACCTTCCGGATCGCCAAAATCAGCGCGGTGGTGCTGCTGACCGCGCTGATCACGGCGGCCAGCCTTTTGATGATCGGGCCGCAGATCATGGTTATCGCGCCCCTGGCGCTCGTCGCGGGCATCGTATTCGCCGTCTGCCGGTCTTTCTGGTCCTTGGTCTGCTTCGGCTATCCCTTGACCTTCGCGCTGGTCTCGGCCTGGGTCGGCTATTGGGAGATGCCCGGCTACGAACGAACCGGGGCCTTTAGCTTTTCCATCGTGCTGGGGCTGGTAGGCGTCGGCCTGATCGCCACCGGCCTGTGGCAGGTTTTGTTAGGCAGAGCCGACAAACCCGCTGGCGGATAAGCGTGCGAATCCAGCGATCTGCTCGTCGGTCGCTGGCGATCTGACGGTGTGACGATGTCGCCAGAAGAACCGCCGTCGGCCGCTCGCTGCCCCAAGCCGCCTGAAGGCGGAACTACGAGCGCGTCGGCGGCGGGTTGACCGGGGGTGGTGGGCGAGACCGGCCGATTACGGCGGGGATGTTACCCCCTCACCCTGGCCCTCTCCCCCATCCCGGCAATCCGGGACGGGGGAGAGGGTACCGGAGGCGTGTCTCGCGCAGCGATGAAAGAAAAAAAGGCTCAGGCATCCTCCGGCGGGTCGCCGCCGGTGATGGTGCCTGTCCTTTTTCAGCATTAGGGGTAGAGAGGGTGATGGGTTGCGGGTCTNNTCAACCGCGGAGCGGTTGCAGCGATTAGCCGGAGGTAAGCGCAGCGCCACCTCCGGATACGCCGATGCACAAAAAAACGCATCCCGAAGGGATGCCAGCCATGAGAACAGAACCAAAAGCACAGGCACCCCCAGGCGGGTCGCCGTTCTTCATGATGCTTGTGTTTTTTTCAGCCAGGATGCCGGTCAGCCATGGGAAGCCGAGCGGGTTACCACGAAGGACACGAAGACCACGAAGAGAAATCGTCAGGATCGATTGCTGAGAGCGCAGGGATTTTTATTCACCCCAAGTTCCCTCTCTCTCGCCGTCCCCCATCCCCCCCGGCTCGCCGGGACGTTGCCGTCGGGACGGGGCGGTGGCCGCAGGGTGATGGCCGAGGGTTGGGGGGGCCGTGGTCAGGGACCGGCTGGCGCGGCTGCCCGATGAAGTTCGCCGTGTCGCGGACCCTTTGTTGGACATCGTGCCGGGCGTGTGATAATTTCATGAACCTCAGCCAATCTGCGGATGCACGGCATCCATTCCGCATCCCGCGGCTGAGGATAGGCTTCTGTCCTCCAACCCTTGGTTGGCTGAACTCGACTTTTCCCTATCCACACCGGAGGTGCACTCGTGCCTGCCCCCACGCCGCTGGTCAGCATCCTCTGTTTCGTCCTCGCCGCTCTGCTGGGTGCCGTGGGACAGTACCTTTACAAGAGCGGTGCGGATGCGGCCACTGGGGCCTGGCACACCTATGTGGCCAACCCGCGCCTCGCGGGTGGCGTCGTGTGCTACATCGCCGTGATGGTCCTGTTCGTGGTCGCTTTCAAGCTGGGAGGATCGCTGACCGTCCTCTACCCCATCTATGCGTCGACGTTTATCTGGGCGGCGTTGATTGCCTGGCAAGTCTACGGCACACCGATCACGTCGATCAACGTGGTGGGGATGGGACTTTTGATCGCCGGAATGTATTTGCTAGGTAAGCAAGGATGAGCGAACCGACCTACGATCCGCTGGACCGCCGGCCCATCCAGAGTCGGAATACCCGTTGGGCGGAAACGGTTACGCAAGTCCTCGTCAAGTCGGGCATATCGCCGAACGCCATTTCCCTGGTGGGAATGGTGGCCGCCATCGCGGCGGGGATTGCGTTTTATGCCACCGAGATGACCAGCGGTCTTGGACATCGTGGGCTGTGGCTGGTTGGCGGACTGTTGTGCCAGGTC
>WVZU01000382.1 GCA_011772275.1 Planctomycetales bacterium
GTAGTCCTGCCAGCCTTTCTTTAAGTCGCGGATCACATAACACTCGATGCGACCCTTCAGCGGTTGACCCCAATAGGCCACCATATTGGCCAGGACCGTTTCCAGGCTGAGCAACAGCGCTTGGGCCTCACGTTTTGTGACGTCGGTATGCAGAATGAAGTTCCGCGAATCGTACCTGGTGGGCTTGACGGTCTCGGTCGAGTCAAGTTCCGGCGGCGAGGCGAATTCGGGCTTCTTGCGAGTTTTGCGAGGAGGCCTTGTCTGGCGTTGTTCGTTCTTACGCTGTCTGGCAAGTTCATCCTTGACAAAGGCCTGGTCTTGGGAGCTGAGCTTCGAGATGGGCACCGCCTTTTCTTTTCCGTCCGCGGTTTTCAAATACACTTTCCCACTCTCAAATTTCACAAACTCGGCATCAAGCTCGTGCTTGCCCGTGGCGTCTTTCCATAGTCGAGCGTCGAGGGGGTGGACAAAGGCGAGGATCATTCCCAGCAGCACGCACGCACCGGTCCACCGTTGCTGCGCGGCCCAAAAAGTAAAATTTCGCCACGTACGGTCTGCCCGCATCGTCCAGACCCTCTTTCTTACCAACAGCAACGCGCTCACGNNACCGACAATCTCCCGGCGGCGGGTGACGTAGTCCCAGACGACGTAGCGGTCCAGGTCGCCGCCGGCGGTGAAGAAGACGCGGCCGCAGGTCGATTCGGCCAGGCGGTAGGCGAACTGGATGTCTTCGCGAGACTGCGACCAGCTGGGCAGCAGGAAAATGTTGATCGTGATCCCCTCCCGCTGGCACAACTGCGCTTCGCGGATCGTGGCCTGTTCGGTCCGCAAGTCGGGCGGATACAAGAGGTACAGCATCTGGCCCTCGAAATGAGCCGTCGGCAGACCGTCGGTGATCAGGATGATCTGGCGGTTGGGGGTGTCTTGCAGAGCCAGGAACTGACGGGCCAGCTGGAGGGCGTGCTGGATGTTGGTGAAATGGGGCGGAATCTGCAGCTCGCTGATATCCTCCCGGCTCATGTCCGCTCGCAACCGCACGATCGGATCGAAGATCGTGACCGGCTTGGGCAGCAGTTCGGCAATCTGCCCTGGCGGCTGCGGTTTGGCGAAGGTCGACATTTCAATGAACTGCAGGTAATCGCCGGGAAACTCGCTGCGGATCAATCCCTGGAGGGCCAGGCCCATGCGTTTGACGTTGATGTACTGGCCGTCGTAGCGCATCGAGCCGCTCATGTCCATCAACACCGCCGTGGCGCACTTGGGAGAATTTCGCGTGCGGTGGATGACGATATCGTCCGGCTTCAGACGGACCGGCAAGCCGGGCCCGTCGCGGAGGATGGCATTGACGAACGACTGGCCCAGGTCCATGTGGGTCACCGAGTCGCCGAATTCGTACGGCTTGGTGCGTTGCAGTTCGACGGCGCCCTCGCCGACGACGGGTCCGGTATGCCGGCCGGACCGCGAGGCCTCCAGCTGGCTGAAGATCCGCTGCAAAAGGCGGCCCTGGAACAGCCGGTAAGCGGTGGGGGTCAACTGGTACTGCCCCTGGGAAAATTCGATCCCCTGCCGCTCGGCCATTTCCCGCAGCAAGTCCTGCACCTGCTGCTGCCAGGCGCTCAACGCCTCGATATCTCCCGGCTCAGTAAACTCGGAGAGCATTTCCAGATCGATCACGCCGATCTGGGCGTTCTCGCGGGCCTCCTGCAGTTGCTCCAGCAGCTGGTCGATCTTTTCCAGCTCTTCCTTGATCTGGAGGGCTTCCGCAACAGAGAGGGGGGTGCGGCCTGTAAAGTCGTATTTAGCGGCCAGTTCGTCGACCTGGTATTTGTCCCCCAGCCGCTCGATCAGCCGGACCAGCTGCCCAGCGAACGGGCTGTTATCGTCGCCGGCTCGATACCACAGCCGCTCCAACTCGTACAGCTGCTCGTCCGCCCATGCCCGCCGATACGCTGGCCGGACATGCTGCGGTGGCTGGATCTGATGTCCCAGCTGTTGGTAGGCCCGCCCCGCCTCTTCCTGCACCGTGTCGGTCTCGTATTTTTCCAGGATCTTCCGTTTGCGTTCTCGCAGCATGGCGATCAGGGCATCCAGGCCAGGTCCCAGCCCGGCGATCTGGCTGGGATCCAGCCGCACGGCTCGGGCCAGTTCCTCCTCGGACAGTTCCCGCAGCGAGCCGTACATCAACAGATGCTCGAAGGCAGGAGACACCATGTCGGCTGGTGGCTGCGTCGGGCTGGGGAACTGCTGGGGATCGTACCGCTGGTACGTGTGGATCACGCCGCCATGACGAGTTCGAGCCTGGGGTGAGTGAGGCATGGTCGTAAGGGGTCGGGAGTTTTTTTCGATAAGCAGGAA
>WVZU01000023.1:0-297 GCA_011772275.1 Planctomycetales bacterium
CCAACTGTTCCAACAACTACGGGCCCTATCAGTTCCCGGAAAAGCTGATCCCGCTGATGATCCTCAACGCCCTGGAGGGCAAGCCCCTGCCGGTCTACGGCGACGGCCAGAACATCCGCGACTGGCTGTTCGTGGAAGATCACTGCACGGCCATCCGCCAGGTGCTGGCCGAAGGCGTGGTAGGCGAGGTCTATAACATTGGGGGGGACTGCGAACGGACGAATCTGCAAATTGTGGAAGCGATCTGCGATACGGTCGACCGCCTGCGGCCCGACCTGCCCCACGCACCCTGTCGGC
>WVZU01000023.1:398-2298 GCA_011772275.1 Planctomycetales bacterium
CCACGACCGCCGCTATGCGATCGACTGCGACAGAATAAAAAAACAGCTGGCCTGGCGGGCGGAAGAGGATTTCGAATCGGGACTGGAATTGACCGTCCGCTGGTACCTGGAGAACCCGACGTGGGTCGAACGGGTATCCAGCGGGGCGTACCGCCGCGAGCGGCTGGGTCTGTCCGGATAGGCGGGATGCCCGATCCGCGCAGGGGATGGCAGGACGCAGGCCGCGGCCGGGGGGCATGGCGGCTGGGAATCCGGACGCCCCGACGTCACCTGNNCGCAACCGCAGCGCGGCACGATTTTATTTCGTATGCCGGAAAAAAATCGTGCCGCGCTGCGGTTGCGCAGGAGGGGAGGAAACGGGTGATGTATTACAACAAAGGGATCATTCTGGCTGGCGGTGCCGGGACGCGGCTTTACCCGGTCACCCGGGCGATCAGCAAGCAGCTGCTGCCGGTCTACGACAAGCCGATGATCTACTACCCGCTGTCCACGCTGATGCTGGCGGGGATCCGCGAGATCCTGGTCATCTCGACACCGGTCGACATTGGCAGTTACGAGCGGCTGCTGGGTGACGGATCCTGGCTGGGGATTTCCATTCGCTATGCGGTCCAGCCGCATCCCGGGGGATTGCCCCAGGCGTATATCATTGGGCGGGAGTTTGTGGGATCGGACCACGTTGCCCTGATCCTGGGCGACAATATCTTTTACGGCCACAATTTCCAGCAGATGCTGAAAGCCGCCTCCGGCCGGGAGACAGGCGGCACCGTTTTTGTCTACACCGTCCGGGACCCGCAGCGGTACGGGGTGATCGAGCTGGACAAAAACAATCGCCCGCGCTCACTGGAGGAAAAACCTGAAAAGCCCAAGTCCAATCTGGCCGTGACAGGTTTGTACTTCTTTGACAACGACGTGCTGGACATCGCCGCCGAAGTCAAGCCGTCGCGCCGGGCGGAGACCGAGATTGTCGACGTAATCCGGCATTACATGGACCGCCAGCAACTGTACGTGGAACATTTGGGGCGCGGCAGTGCCTGGTTGGACACCGGGACCACCGAATCGCTGATGCAGGCGGCCTCCTTCATTCAGACCATTGAACAGCGGCAGGGTCTGCGGATCGCCTGCCCCGAGGAAATAGCCTACGTGATGGGTTTCATCAATGGCGACCAGCTGGAACAGCTGGCCGGTTCCATGAACAACGACTACGGTCAATACCTGCACATGGTGCGAGAACACGTCGTTCCGCAATCGTAACCACTCCCTCCGGGGCCGACCCTTTCAAGCGTCACCGCGGCGGGCCGCCCTGAAAACCGCCAATTGGCGGGACCATCGGGCGAAACCTGGGCCCGTGGCTGGGGTTGAATGATCTACGGCCAGCCGGGCAAGTCGCCGGCGGCCGAAGGAAGGGGGCCGATTGTCGAGCGACGGGCGTTCCTTCCCCGTTCAACGAGCGCTCACTAACTTCGTGGCGAGCGACGGAAAGGCTTTGCTGGCGAGGAAGACGACGCGATTGGGCCGCAAGGCGTATTGGATCACATGTTGAACCTTAAATTGCCACGTCGCACGCGGTCAGGCAAAGACTTGGCCGTCGCACAGCAGGTGGCTTGTGAGAAATGCGGGCTGGGGCCGCTTGGCATGCTCACCAACTTTATTACCAGCTTTATTACCAGCTTTATTACCAGCTTTATTACCAGCTTTATTACCAGCTTTATTACCAGGAGAATTTCCATGAAACGCCAGATGATCTGGATGACCTTACTGACAATGGGAATGTGGACCTGCGTGCCGGGTGCCCGCGGGGACGAGTCGGGTGGGTCGCCCCCCGCCGGCGTCGCGACATCGCCTGCGGCCGAGGAATCGCCCCGGGCGTTGCCCGCGGGTGACGCGGCAGGGGAGCGGCCCG
>WVZU01000297.1:0-1692 GCA_011772275.1 Planctomycetales bacterium
TCCGCAGAGCCCTTTGTTGCAGGGCAGGCGTGTCGAGCGGCCCGCGGGGCGGCGGGCAAAAGAGATCGCCGGACCCGCTGCGCATCGCTCACCGCCACTTAACGCACGACGCTTTGCTGTCTGGTCCGATAACATCATCTGACCAGGGCCTGCCCACCCCCAGCCGCTCCCAGCCAGTCGCAGGCAGGCGACTTCAGCCACCCTCCCCCGGCCCCCCGGCCCCGCGGACAACGAAGGCATCGATCAAGGATCTGCCTCACCAACGGCCGCCGTCAGCACCCGTAAGACCGCCCGTTCGCTGATTGAAGTCATCACGACCATGACCCTTCCCGGCAAACGGTGGGCACACCGAACGAAATGGACTGCGGGTAACGAAAGGTCCGTTTCTTTGGGCAGGCCGTCGATGTACAGTAGATAGGTATGCCCCCCAACGATCGTCCCTCGTATGAAATCCTTGCTTCGCGCGGGTTTACTTCCTGGCTTGCCGAACAGCAGATCAGCCTGGCATTTACCACGTATCAGGCCGGCAAGCTGTTCCTGCTGGGGCGAAAACCGAACGAGCAGCTGGGGGCCTTCGAGCGGACTTTTGAGCGGACGATGGGCCTCTGGGCCGACGGCCAGACGTTGTGGCTCAGCTCGGTGTTTCAAATCTGGCGGTTCCAGAACGCGTTGCTACCCGATCAGCATGCCGACGGCTTCGATCGGCTGTACGTCCCGCAGGTCGCCTACACCACGGGGGATATTGACGTCCACGACATGGCGGTCGACGAGGAGGGTCGGCTGGTGTTTGTGAACACTTTGTTTTCCTGTCTGGCAACGGTCAGCCCCGAGTACAGTTTTACGCCCTTATGGCAGCCCCCCTTCATCAGCAAGCTGGCCGCCGAGGACCGCTGCCATCTGAATGGCCTGGCGATGGAAAATGGCCGTCCCCGGTACGTCACCGCCTGCAGCCAGTCGGATGTGGCCGACGGGTGGCGCGACCATCGCCACGGCGGCGGGTGTGTGGTGGACGTCGACAGCGGGCAGATCGTCTGCGAAGGGCTCTCCATGCCCCATTCCCCGCGGCTGCATCAAGATCGCCTCTGGCTGCTGGACTCCGGCACCGGTTTCTTGGGCCACGTGGACCGGGCCGCCGGGAAATTCGAGCCGGTGACGTTTTGCCCAGGCTATGCCCGTGGGCTGACTTTCTGCGGCGATTACGCGATCGTGGGACTCTCCAAGTGCCGCCAGGAACGGACCTTTTCGGAATTAACCCTGGACGACAACCTCCGCCAGCGCCAGGCCGAACCCCGCTGCGGCCTGCACGTCATCAACCTGCTCACAGGCGACACGGTGCATTGGGCCCGCTTGGAGGGGGTCATCGAAGAACTGTACGACGTGGTCGTCCTGCCCGGCGTCCAGCGACCCAAGGCGGTGGGATTCAAGACGGATGAGATCCGCCGCAACGTCTGGTTCGAACAGGACGGCCGCCTCACCAGCTGGACAGGTAGCCAGCGACCCTAACGGTGTGCGAACCGGTAATTTTCAGGCAGCGAAAACGCGCCCAGAGTTTTGGCAAGTCCAAAACTGTCCTCTCGCAAAAAACCTCGCCTTCTCCCACGCAGCGACACTCGCCAAGACTTTCGGCAAATGACAAGTGACGCCACCCTGCACAGGCCGCCTGTCAGACCAAAGCCTTCCGTGTCCCCACGT
>WVZU01000297.1:1855-2100 GCA_011772275.1 Planctomycetales bacterium
TGGTTGACCGCACCAGGCACGCGCAGTGGCGACCGGGGTGCATTTCACGGATTGTAATTGTTTGGCAGCATGCGAGTATGCGTTGGGGCCGTTTCGACTCTCATATCACATGGGTCACATTTTAAACAGCAAGCCACCCCCGCTCTGAGCCCCGGCATTTATGCCGGGGCGATGATGTCCATCACCCCACCGGCGAGGCCCGTTTACGGGCCTTCTGGCCGTGGCGGCTTCAGCCCTGGCGATCA
>WVZU01000294.1 GCA_011772275.1 Planctomycetales bacterium
AATCACCCACCGCGATCCGCCCAAGCACCCCGGCTGCTAAACGTCAACAGCGAAGATACGACAACCGCCTGATCCGCGGTCAACCCACAGCAGCCGGGGTGCTGAATGACCCACCGCAATCCGGCGACAAGGGACGGAAACTTCAAAAGCGAGCGATGTGATTGATTTGAACGACAGCATTTCGCGCAGGCACCATTCCATCCTTCACAGAAAGCCTCAAAGCGACCACGAGCCTCCAGAGAACAAGTCGCGAACGTAAGTCCTTCCACCGTCAAGGAAGGGCGAAACAAGCCCCTATGCGGGCTCGGTCATTTAGCCCGTGGTCCGTCCGGGCTGGATTTTTCCCCGCACCGCGCCTACAAGCCCGGGAAGGTCGTCAGCCACAAAAACGGTTGATCGCTCTCGTCCAAGCGAACCTCGTACTGCATGTGGACCTGCCTGAGGATCTCTTTGAGCAGCGCTGCAGTATGGGTTTTTTTGAGGCGGATCAGCACCAGCCTTCGCTGCGGCTCGATCCGACGCCGGGCCAGGCTGTTATGGTCCCAGAGGACGGGGACGCCGATCCGAGCGGCCAATTCCTGCACGGCGCTGGCCAGCGAGACTTTGATGGCCTGGGTTTGTTCTCGCTGCAACAAGCCGGGAATCAAGCGGCCGGGCGCCTTGGAGCTGGGCCAGCCCACCGGCCAGTGTTCCTCCGAATCGCGGCTGTCCCGCACCGCATAACTTAACCTGCCCTCGTGAAGCTGCGGGCGCATCACCAGGCCGGCAGGGCGCAGCGTGGCGGCCAGAGCGGTACCGAGCGAGATGCCTTGCAATTCGTCCTGAACGGGGGGGGCCTCGCGCAAGGCGTCTCGTGCCGCGTCGTCGGCTTTGAGCGGGTAGGCCAGTTGGCCAGCCAGTTGCTTGACCAGCTGTGTGGGATCGGCACCCAGCGTTGACTGGCGGACTTCCTTTTTCAAGTCGGTGGTCACCTGATTCAGTCGGTGCGGCGTGAGGCCAAAGGTCGAAGGCCGCGCCGTGGGCTCGATCGGATCCGCCAGTTTCAGGTCCAGCACCCAGCGGGCCAACCCCTCCGCGTCGCGGGGCGTGAACGGATCGCGGGGGGGCAGGGTGATCGAGCCGTCTTCGTTCAGGTAGCCGGTCACCCGGTAAATTGGTCGCGCCGCGGTCCCGGCGTTGTGAATTTCCAATTGGTCATCAGGCCGCGATCCGCGAATCGACACCCGCCGAAACCCAGCCGCGGCCAGACGCTGGCCCCACTCCTGCGGCGCCGTCAGGGGGGCCCGCTTGCCCATGACCAGTTCGACGTCGACCGTCGGGGTCGCAGCCGAGATGGTATAAAAGACAAACAGGCACAACCCGTATGCGGAAGCAACCATCGAGGACCTTTCGAGAACCGCTGGAACCAATGGAAGGTGGCCCCCGCATTATACCCGCCAATCGGCCCAGGCGCCTGCACGTTGTGTTGTGAGGCCGCTGAGGATCTGCTAGCATGACCGTATGGTGCAGGTCCAGCTGGCATTACTTTTCGCGGGCATCGACGATTGGCTGCAGTTTCTCGTGCCGGCAGTCTTCGTGATCATCTGGATCGTCAGCCAGTTCATGGGCATGGTCGGTCAAAAACCGGCCCGGCCACGCCGCCAGCCGGGGCAGCCGCAACAACCCGGTCGGGGTCTGGCTGACCAAATCGATGCTTTTCTCAAGCAGGTCCAGCAGGCCCAACAGGACCAGCAGGATCGAGCCCGTGGGAAGGTGCGGCCCCAACGGGCCGCACCGCCGCAACCGGCCGAGATGCCCGGCGCCCCGCGACGGCGGCCGGAACCGCTGGCCGGGCCACAGCAGCCCGAGGTGGTCGAAGCGGAACTGATCGAACCGGAACGGGTCGAGCCGCCGCCGGTCAAACTCCGCAGGGCGGCCCGCCAGCAAAAATCCCCTCCCCGGCACGGTCGCCCCCCGCAGGCCATACCGGTCGAACGGGCGACGGCAGAACCGGTCGATCTGGCGGACGAGAAGATGGCCGAACACATGCAGCAGGTGTTCGACCACGAAGTCGGCGCGCTGGCCGATACTTCGGACGCGATCCATGAAAAAGACGCGATCAAGAAAGGATCCCCGACGGTGGAAATTCCCACCACCGCGCAAGCCATCCGCGACATGCTGGCCGAACCCCAGTCGGTGCGGAAGGCGGTGATCCTCAGCGAAATTTTGCGACGCCCGGAACCGCGCTGGTAATGGAAGTCTCTCCCGCCAAAACAAAGCTGGGCTGGATCGGCACCGGCGTGATGGGCAGCAGCATGTGCGGGCACCTCATCGATGCCGGGTTCGCGATGACGGTTACCAACCGTACCCGCAGCAAGGCCGAACCACTGTTGGCCCAAGGCGCCGCCTGGGCGGACAGTCCTCGAACGGTAGCTGCCGCCTCGGACGTCGTGTTCACCATCGTCGGCTTTCCCGCCGAACTGCGGGATGTCGTCCTGGGCCCGGAAGGAACGTTGCAGGGGTGCCGCCGCGGCAGCCTCATCGTGGACATGACGACCAGCCAGCCGTCCCTGGCGATCGAGATTGCTCAGCGGGCAGCCGAACGCGAGGTGATCAGCCTGGACGCTCCCGTCTCCGGCGGCGACGTCGGGGCCCGACAAGCAAAACTGTCCATCATGATCGGCGGCGACCGCCATGCCGTCGCCGCCTTGCAGCCCTGCTGGGAGGCCATGGGCCAGACGATCGTGCACCAGGGCGGGCCCGGCGCCGGCCAGCATTCCAAGATGGTCAACCAGACACTGATCGCCAGCGGAATGATCGGGGTCTGCGAGGCGTTGCTGTACGCCTACCGCGCAGGTCTGGACCTGGAAACGGTCCTGCAATCGGTCGCCTCCGGAGCAGCCGGCAGCTGGTCACTGTCCCACCTGGGACCGCGGATCATCGCCAATAACTTCCAGCCAGGCTTCTTCGTGGAACATTTTATCAAGGATATGGGGATGGCGTTGGAAGAAGCCCAACGGATGGGGATCGCCCTCCCAGGGCTCGGACTGGCTCACCAACTCTACCTGGCTCTGGCCGCCCAAGGCCACGGCCGCGACGGCACGCATGCCCTCCAGCTGGCCCTGGCCTCGCTGTCCGGCATCGACTGGCAGACACGGCCCTAAAGGGACAGACGCCGCCGCTGGCAAGCGGGTGAAGAGTGAAGAGTGAAGAGTGAAGAGTGAAGAGTGAAGAGGGAAGGAGTGAAGAGGGAAGGGGGAAGGGGGAAGGGTGAAGGAGCCAGCTTTGGGGTCGATTTTGGCGGCCTCCTCCTGAGTTCGCTTCTTGCATTTTCTCTCTCCGATCCATCTTGCGAGCGGCTGGTGAACAGCTTTAGAATGACCGGTTTGCCATTGAAGACTTGAGTTGGAGAACAGCGTGGGTACCAAGAAGACCGGTAAGGGTCGCCGCAAGGTGGGCCGCAAGAAGCGGCGGATGCGAGCGAAGATTCGGCATCGCAAGAAGTAACGTCATTGCCGCAGGAAGGGGGCGTGGCACATCGTTCTGTAGCCTCGGGGTCTCATTTGCGGACCACCATTCCGTCCTGCCCGGACCCGACCGTCAGTTCGGCTGTCTGCCAGCCAGGTTCCAGCTAACTCCATTAGCATAGTAAAGCCCGCTGAAGGTGCGATGTTTTCAGCACGCATCCAGCGCAGGGTCGGCTACAGCCAAACGTGTTATTTGCACTCGCGATCCCGTCATCTAAATCAACCGACAAAATACCGACAGCCCGCGCGAAACCGACCTGCCGCCTGGTGAAATTTTTTCCCAGCGCGTCCAGCTGGGGGCGCGTCGCCCTGGATACTCCCCCCGGCGGCGAGGTTGGTCTGGGGAACGGGGCCGTCGCACCGCAGATGGCTGAAGAGAAATCCGGCTTAGCCGGTTCAGGGGTTTAGCGGCAGGTTGCGATGCCAAACAAGGTTGCCACAGGTCGACAGCTGGCCAGCGTTGCTCTGCGTTTCCATCACCCCTGGGAACGGTGCACGAGCGGCGGGTGGGGGCAGCCGACCAGCTTGGCCCGGCGGCCGATCGGTGGGGGGGTCCCCTCCCAGCCCTTGGAGGGTGGGTCCCGGTTGAGGCGGCTGGAGGCCGTACTGTTTCTGGCCAACGAACCGCTGACAAGCCGCCGGCTGGCGCAACTGGCCAGCCTCGCCGACGGAACCCAGGCCCGAACCCTGATCGGGCAGTTGAACCAGACCTACGACGCCGGTGCCCGGGCCTTCCGGGTCGAAGAGGTGGCCGGCGGCTATCAACTGCGGACCCGCCCCGAATTTTCGCGGTGGATACGCCGCATGGTCGGCGCGCCCCCCGAAATCCGCATTTCCGGCCCCTCCCTGGAAACCCTGGCCGTGGTGGCCTACCGCCAACCGGTCCTGCGGACGGAAATCGAGGCGATTCGCGGCGTGCAGTGCGGCGAGATTTTGCGACAATTGATGGAACGTGGTATGGTTCGCATCGTCGGACGCTCCCAGGAACTGGGCCGCCCCTTCCTGTACGGTACCACCCGGAATTTTTTGCAGATCTTTGGCCTACGCAGTCTTGACGAATTGCCACGGGCCTCTATGCTGCGAAAATCTGAAACGGCGGAAAACCGGCAGACGGACGAACCGCAGGAACAGCAGGCCGAGGGAGACTTTCATCCAGCCAGGCATCCACTGGATATCGACCACGACCAACCGTGGGAAGAAGCTCGCCAGGATCACGACGAAGAAGACGATGACTACGAAGAGGATGACGACGACGACGAGGACGACGAAGAAGAGGATGACGAGGACGACATCGACGACGAAGCATAACGCACCGCAAAATTGAGCGTGTTCTGAAAATAGCAGAGAGGATAAAAGAGCGATGTGGAAAATGATTGCCACCTTGCCGAATACGGTTTTGCATACGGAAGAAGAGTGGTTCGCCCTGCCCCGAAATGGCCAGCTGCCGATTGAGCTGATGTACAGCGACGACGATCTGGACGACGACGACGACCAAGACGATCTGGACGACGACGACGATTACGAAGACGACGACGAATACGAAGACGACGACTTCGAAGACGAAGAGTGGGAAGAGGTCGAAGAAGATCTGGACGAGGACGGCGAGTGGGACGACGAGGAAGACGAAGATTGGGACGAGGAAGAAGACGATTGGGACTACGAAGAGGAATAGGTGCTCGATTCGAACGGCCGGTGGGGGTTTCTTTTCGTGAGGGTGGGGGTTCGTTGGCGGGCCCTTGACCCGGATTGCTCACAAACTTTCTAGCCAGCGAAGGCAAATCTTTGCCTTACGCCGAGGGCGGGCCGCTGCGAAGGGCCGCGTCTGGATCGTGCGTGGAAGTTCAACTTGCGATGGCGGTGCGGCCTGGCAGAGGCCTGGCGGTTGCTGAGCAGATGGCTGGCGAGCGAGCCGGTTTAAGCATCGACAGCGGCTTTGATTTTTCGCACCCGCTGTTCTAATTCGTTCAGCACCTCGAAGTCACTGGGATGGGGCGAGGGGAATGCGGGCCGCAGCGGGATCGGGACATCGTCCATGCGGTACACGGTTCCTCCCGTATTGATACCGTAGGTCGCCACTTTGAACGACACGGCGGCGGCCCGAGTGGTGGGAGTCTCTTTGGGGTCCAGGGCGACAAACGGAATCCTGGCCAGGTGTTCGCGGGCGGCTTGCGAGAAATTGGCCATGGGATCGCTGGCCACAATCAACGCCGCGTCGGCTTCTCCCCGGCCCAGGGTGTCGGCGGTTGTATATTCGCCCGGATTGAATCGCGGATATCCCCGCGCGAGGTTCACGCCGAACTGGTATCCGGTCCGCCAAGCGACGACGTTGTCGGCGCCGGTCACGTTGCCGTGCCCCCGGTTCGGCTTGGCGACGAAGCGTGTGTGAGCGTTCATGTCGCGGGTCAGCGCCAGGAGGGCTTCGCTGTTGCAATGCTTGCCGCGGGTCATGGTCAGACCCATGCCGAAGAAGATCACCCCGAACCTGGCGGCCTTCATCCGTTGCATCAGGTCCTGCCAGGTCTCTAGCGGGATGCCGGTTTGGTGTTCCACCTCGGCAGCGTCCAGCGGCAGATCCCGCGCGAGGGCTCGGAGCGTCCACAGGGCCTCGAAATCCCGCCGCGGTTTGATCTGCAGGAAGAGGTCGGCCGCCTTGGCACTCTTCGTCTTGCGGACATCCACGATCACGCAGGTCCGATCCTTGCGGCCGTTGGGTACGAAGAGGCCCTTGGGCATCAGGCTGTACTTGGTGAAATGCCGCGGATGACTCTCGGCCGGGTTGCTGCCCCAGAAGATGATCAGGTCGCCCCGATTGGCCACTTCGCCCAGGGTACAGGTCACCTCGCCGACTCCCTGAAAAGCCATGCCCGAAGGTCCATGGCAGACACTGGTGGTGGTGTCGATGTTGGCACCGATCCAGTCGCCGATGGCGACCGCCTTCCGTTGGGCTTCACAGGGCGAGTCGCTCAGGCCGTACACCTGCGGGTACCGAGCGTTACAAAGGATCTCGGCGGCCCGCTGGATGGCCTCGTCGAACGTCGCCGGTTGGCCGTCGATCTGGCAGCTGGCACCCGGTTCGATTTCGTGATTCAAAAACCACGCCTTTCCCAATACGCAGGCCCGTTTTGCCTCGCGGATCGTGTGGCCCTCGACTTTCAAGTCGATGTCATCACACACACAGCCGCAAAATGTGCAGGTGGCATCCTGAACAATTTTCAGTTCCGGCGATGCTTCGGGTGTCGAGCTTTGGGTGGTCATGCGATGTTCCAGCTTCATTTCGTCTGCAGGCCGGCAGCAGGGCCCAGCCGCCAGGTCGCCCGCGATGCCCAACAGCCTGCTCAGATTTTCTCCAAGTACACGTCCAGCCCCTTGCTGGTCGGCATCCCCGATCCGTGGGTATCCGCACCCATCAGCCGGCTGGACAGATCCCCGTAGGCGATGAACAGCATCCCGGCGGGCAATTCGTCCGGCTTGGCGGCCGCCACGGCGACTTCGATCTGGCCCGTCTCGTTGGTCACCCGGACCTTGTCCCCGTCGCTCAACCCCAGCCGTTCCATATCCTCCGGCGCGACCAGCAGCGTGTTGATTTCTCTCTGATAGTTTTCTTCGAATTTTCCTTCGCTGATGCCGCAGCCTTGTTTGCTGGTGCGTCCGGGTATCAAAATAAAGGGATCGCTCATCGCTCGCCTGGCCACCCTCTCCGCCGCCAACCGCCTGGCCGCCCCTCAACCCGCTCGCCCGTCCGCCCGGGGGCTCTTAATTATGTCTCCCTGGGCGTTTGGGGGCCAGTCTGGGCGGATCCCCCATCGCGCCGGCCCTGCAAGTTCCCTCCCCCAAGACACACACTCGGCAGTCGTTTTTCACCTGCAAAGTACGATCAGGGGGGGAGGGGCCGGGGTGG
>WVZU01000035.1 GCA_011772275.1 Planctomycetales bacterium
TCGCCAGGATCGTGGCAATATCCTCGGGAATGGCGGGGGCGGGGGCGCTGGTCACCGAAACGCGGAAGCGGCCGATGGCGTGGTGGGGAAAGGTCTGCTGCAGCCGCAGCCTCAGCTGGCCGCCGGGCAGCGGCGAGCCGAGTTCGAAAATGGCATGGTGGTTGCGCCCCTGCCCGGCCGCGATAGCCCACCCGGAATCGCGACCGGCGTCGCCATCAATCGCATTAGTCACCTCAAACCTGGGCTGCTCGTAACTCGCGCTGGCGCGGACAAACCGAGCAACCTGGGCGCCCGCCAGCGACGCGATCAGCTCGCGCCGGGGCGCTTTCGGGTACACGTTCTCCCACACCGCTTGCCGCTCGGCGTCCAGAACCATCAACCGAAATCCGTCCAGACGCTGCTGCAGGCCATTGTCGGTGCGGTTCCAGACGACAATCCTTGAAAGATCGTGTTCGGCACCCAGATCGACCTCCCACCAGGGGGCGGGATCTCCGTTGCCCGTGTGGGTGGTGCTGTTGGCCTTGTAATTTCCGTCGGTATTACCGTCGATGGCCAGTTTCGCGTGACCGCCGTAGTCGGTCGTGCTCTGCGTGGCCGTGCCGGCGGTGGCCAGATTCTGCTGCCCGGCAAAGACCTGGACCTCGGCGACGTGCAGAAAGCGATCTTTTCCAGGTAGTTCGAGCCGCACGTAGCGACCGCGTCTGGTCGAGCTGCCGCCGGGTGCTTCGGATGTGAGGCCGAGTTCGTTCAGCACCAGGTTGTGGTTCCGCGCGGGGCCGGAATGCGGCAGCCGTTCGTCGGCCAGCAGCTCGACCTTCACGGCAGTGATCCGATCGACCGGCGAGGGGGCGGTGAAGGTGTAGTCATCAAACTCGGCTTGAGCACCGGAGGCGAAGACAGAGCTGTCCTCCTGCACGGTCAGCTCGGCCCCGGAGGCCGCCTTCAGCTGAGCCGGTTGCAAAACATGCCAGGCCGTGCCGCCAAGGCTCCGTTCCCAGTCGGCCAGGCCGGCGACCAATGTGGAATCGTTGCCGGGAGCCGCCAGGGCTTTTTCCAGAGCCGCGATCTCGGCAACCAGCCTGGCCTTGTTCTGCTGCTGTTCCTTCGAGAACAAGGACAGCAGCGGTTGCTCGTTCTTCTTGTCCGAATCCTGCGTCTGGTTCAGGATGGCGAAGACCTGAAAGTAGTCCTCGTGGGTGATCGGATCGTACTTGTGGGTGTGGCACTGGGCGCAGGCGATGGTGGTGCCCATCCAGGTGGCCAGGGTCGTGTTAACCCGGTCGACCACGGCGACGTTACGGAATTCCTCGTCGTTGGTGCCACCCTCGTTGTTGGTCTGCGTGTTGCGGTGAAAGGCCGTGGCGACCAGCTGCTGTTCGGTGGGCTTGTCCAGCAGGTCGCCNNTCCAGCAGGTCGCCCGCGATCTGCTCGATCGTGAACTGGTCAAAAGGCTTATTCTCGTTAAACGCGCGGATCACGTAATCGCGATAGGCCCAGATGGTGCGTGGGATGTCGTCGGCATAGCCGGCCGAATCGGCATAGCGGGCCAGGTCCAGCCACATCCGCGCCCAGTGTTCGCCGAACGCGCTGCGCGCCAGCAGACGGTCGACGTAGTGCTCGTAGGCCTGAGGATCCTGGTCGGCAACAAAGGCATCGACTTGCTCGGGGGTGGGGGGCAGTCCGGTGAGGTCGAGGCACAGTCGCCGAGCGAGGGTGCGGCGGTCGGCTGGGGGGGAATACGTCAGGCCCTCTTTGGCCAGGCGCTGCTGGATAAAGTAATCGACCGGATGCGTCCCCGCCGGCACCTCGCTGCGAACCGGTTTCTGGTAAGACCAATGCCCGGCGTAGTTCGCGCCCTGGGCGATCCAGCGGGAGACCAGATCGGCTTCTTGCTTGGTGAACCGGTCGCCCTTGCCCGCCGGCGGCATCGCCTCGTCTTCGTCGTCGCTGGTGATTCGCAGGAAGAGTTCACTTTCCTCCGGCTCGCCGGGAACCACCACCCACTCCAATGCGCCTTCTTCCGTATCCAGCCGCAACTCGGCGGCCCGATCCTCCTCGTCCGGCCCGTGGCAGGCAAAGCAGCGGTTGGAAAGCAAAGGGCGGATCTGGGTGTTGAAGTCAACCTTCTCGTCCGCGCTGAGCACAGCGGGAGTGAGCAGGACGATGCCCAGCACGACCGCGTGCGTGAGAAATGGCATGGATGTCCCACGTTGGATCATGATCAAGTTCATCGCAGGATCTGGTGGCACTTTTTCAGGAGGCGACCAGTTCGAGGCCGCCTTTACCATGATAACTGTAGGCGGCCTCTTCGAGGCCGCAAAACATGCCAATCTACGAAATCTCCGGGCTCACAGAGCCCGGCTACAGGGCCGCAAATCAGGCTAATTCGACGTCAGTTCAAAGTCCGCCTCGTCCGTGCCGTCGGCCGGGACGGTGAACCGCAAGGTCGACCCGTCGACGTAACGCGCCGGGATCCGTTCTTCGGCGACGACCTCAATTCCCGCTGGGCCCGAGCCTTTGGTCTGGAAGGTGGTGATCCTCACCATGTGAGGACCGACGACCGCCCCCTGGTCGCCGTGGAGCGATTTCAGCGAAAACCGCCCCTCCTGGTCCGTCTTGCCGTACGAACCCGGCCCGGCCTCGAGGCTTTCCCCTTGACGCACCGGTTCGAAACCGACTCGAGCGTCGGCCACCGGGGCGCCGTCCAAGGTCACGGTGCCGGACACCGGTGCCAGCGGGTACTCGTCCCCGCCGCAGCCGACAGCCGCCAGGAGCAGGACGAGCAAGGACAGAAGATGGAGGAGCGACGGTCGAAGATGAAGCACAGCCGGGAGAAGATAGAAGGTAGAAGATAAAAAGTGGAAATCCCAGCGCGCCGGGATTTGCTGTGAGACGTTTTATTCCAGCAACACAATCGGCTCGTTCTCCCCGGCGATGCTGCCGGCCGCTTCGAAGAGCTGGCTGTCCATGTTGGGCATGATCCGCACAACATTGCCCCCGCAGGTGACGAAGTTCATCACGTTGCCGCTATGCAAGCTGGAAAAACCCCGACGACATACCTGCTGGTCGCCGGCGAGCCCGATACAGGCATCATAATCCGGCATTCCACGCGTGTAGCTTTCGGGCTGCAGGGTAGACAAGTTAAACGCATCCTGCGTCACGGCCCAGAATCCGGTATCTTGCTTCAGCACGTCGCCATCTGGGTAGGTGGTCATGTGCTGTTCCCCGACCAGCAGAGTATTCGTCAGGCCGTCCTGGATGTGGGTGGCCTGAACGGTCGGGTATCTGGCGACATCCTCCACGACCATGTGCAGGGGACCCCGCACGGGATCCAACTTCCAATTTTGACACTGGACCGTGGGTTGTTTGTCT
>WVZU01000259.1 GCA_011772275.1 Planctomycetales bacterium
GATCGCCAACCGCCAGGCGGCGCCAAACCACAGCCTGGGCCGCCAGCTTCAGGACCCGCCAGCTTCAGGTCCGAGATGCCTTAGGAAAATCGAGTTGCCAAGCAACGGTAGGCGCTTCGGCCGTATTGATCCTGAAGCCATAAACCAGCGGGCCGCCAGATACACAAGTCACAATGGATCGACCGGTGGATCGACCGGGGTCTGGCCCCAGAACCACACCGAACGTTGTTTGCCGGACCGGACCGCCCGGAATCCAGCCAGCAAAAGATGTTGCCAGAAGGGGCGCGCGGGCGGGAGACCAAACGGGACCGACCGCTGGGCAGGTTCAGGCAACCTCGCTGGATCGGTCAGGAATGCCCACGCGGACGGTGACGGGGGCCTGCTCGGTGGCCGTGCCAGCGACCGGCAGCTTCAAGGTGAAAGCGGTTCCTTTGCCCACGGTGCTGGCTACCTGGATCTTGCCTTTGTGCATTTCAATGATATCGCGACAGGTTGCCAGGCCCACGCCGGTGCCGCCTTTGCCCGTTTCGTCAGGTCCGTCTTTGGTGGTGAAGTATGGATCAAAAATTCGCGGCAGGTGGTCCTGGGGTATGCCCTTTCCGTTGTCACGTACCGTCAGACTGATCATGCCTGCGGGACGGTCGTGAACGAGCTTGACGATGACCAGGCCGCCTTGGGAGAGGGCTTGACGAGCGTTGATGAGCAGGTTGAGCAGGACTTGTTGAATTTGATTGGGATTGACCATGGCCGGCGGTACGTCATCCAGTTGCCTCTCGACCGATATCCGGTATTTGCTCAACTCCCGCTCCAACAATACCAGCGTGTCCTCCACCAGCTTGGCCAGATCGGTCGGTGCGAAATCATCCGACCGGTTGCGTGCAGCGCCCAAAATGCCATTGGTGATTTTCGCGGCCCGATTTCCCGCGGCCAGGATCTTGTCAAAGGCCTTGTCCCGAGTCGGTTCGTCCTTGTGCCGCATGCCGATCTTGGCGTAGTTGATGATCGTCATCAGCACGTTGTTGAATTCGTGCGTCGTCGTGCTCATCAGCTCGCCCAGCGCCGTCATCCGCTGAGCATCAGCCAGCCGCCGGCGCAGCATCGCAATTTCTTGCTCAGAGGTCCGTGGCTGCTGTTCGCTGGCGGGCTGCATGGGGGGAAACTCTCTGGGCCGAACCCTGTCGGAAGCTGGTAAACTCGCCGAATCCTCACTTCCTTGCGCCACTGACAGGGGTTAACTAGTTGCCTGCCAAAAGGTTAAGGACAGATTCGATATCGTCCGATCGACCTGGGCCGCTGAAGGACATCCCCCTATAATCCGCCCCCCTGCTGGGGATTCGGTTAGCGGTTCTGGGGGTTGGAGAAGCTGGGATGCAAACAATCACGGTGCTGGAAGAAGCGTTATCCGCCATTCGCCAATTGAGCTACGAAATTCGCGAAGAGTGTGTCGGTGGTAACGGCGGCGGGGTTTGCGTACTCCGCGGTCGGAAGATTTTCTTCATGGATCCCTCGTTGGACGTAGCCGATCAGCTGGAGATGGCCTGCGACGCCCTACGCGCCGACCCCGGCGTTTACCGCTTGGATATGTCCGATCCGCTCCGCGGCATGCTGGGCATCCGGCGATCGGCGTGACGGAGCGGGATGCGACGTGCGGCTGCCGGATTCGAGTTGTGCCACGCCAGGTCGGTTGGGGATCGAAAGACATTGAACAGCCCCGCAATCGAAACACGGCAACCTGGCCGCTGATCGCTGAACAACCTGCCACCTTGCTGGTAATGACCGGTTCCCGTGGCCCGCTTTGTCAGCTGGCCGACGTGTACAGCTGGTGAGTTTCGATGTACTTCTCCACAGCTCGCGGCGTTTGAAAGCGAATGCTGTGGCCCGCCGCGACGCGTTGTCGGATCGTGGTGCTGCTTAGCTCGATCAGCGGCATGCGGACTTGATGCCGGCGAAAGGTATCGATCTGCGTTGGCGTTGCGACCTGGTCGAGGCAGGAAAAATCGGGCTCCGGCATGTCGCTGCGGCGGACGACAACCAGGGTCGCAAGTTCACAGATCCTGGCCGGATTTTTCCAATTGGGCACATCGAACAACGAGTCGGCTCCCAGCAACAGGAACAGCTGGCGCGTCGGGTCTTCGCATTGTAGTGCTTCCAGCGTGTCCACCGTGTAACTGACGCCACCGCGATCCGTCTCCACAGTCGAAATCGTGAATGGTTCGTGGCCTCCGATGGCCAGCCGCAGCATTTGCGTGCGATGATCGGCCGATGCCGGCTGCAGGTGCTGTTTGTGCGGCGCGACCGCGACCGGTACGAACCGCACCTCGTCCAAACGGCAATCCGAGCGGCAGTACTCGGCCAGCAGCAGGTGGCCGTAATGTACGGGGTCGAAGGATCCGCCGAATATGCCCAGTCTCATACGTCTGATTTCTTTCGCTGTGTAGCCGATTTGGCGACTTCGGCGGCAGGTCCAATTACCCGGGATCCCCTCTACCGCCTACAATTGGCAGATGTCCAGTGTATGGTAATGAGCTGGAAATGCTTTGGCTACATGCGTTGTCGATCTGGGATGAAGGCTGAGCAGAAAAGTTTGTTTGATACGGACGCGCCGCCGTGGCAGCTGGATGCGGCGGCCGAACAGTATGTGGCACAGGTGGCCGTTGCCGCGGGCCCCGTCGGCGTACTGGATTACGTGGTACCGGAGGCGATGCGTGACGAAGTGCAGATCGGGACGCGGGTCCGCGTTCCCCTGGGGCGCGGCAACCGGCGCGTGACCGGTTACTGCGTCGGCCTGCAGAACGTCTGCGGCACAACCCGCCGGTTGAAAAATATCCTCCAAGTCGTCGACGGCCGCCGCCTCCTCTCGCCTGCGATGTTGCGGCTGACAAAGTGGATGTCCGACTATTACCTCTGCCCGCTGGGACAGGTGCTGGAAACGGTCGTCCCGGCCGGAGTGCGGGGCTCGGCAGGTACGCGACAGACCACCATCCTGTCGGTGCCGCCAGCAGTCAGGGCGGGACTTAGAGACTTGAAACTGCCCAAAAAACAGGCAGCCGTGCTGGAAATTTTGAGCCGGCAGGGTACGCCCATGACGCCCGCTCAACTGGCCGAAGCCGCAGGCTGTACCACCGCACCCATCTCTGCCCTCCGCCGCAAAGGCTTGATCGCCAGCCAGGTGCAACGTCTGCGTCACCAGCCGCTGGAGACTGCGGACCAGCCGGTTGAGCCTTATCGGGAATTGAACGACCAACAGCACGTCGCCTTGCAACACATCCTGAAAGTCTTGCGCGGCGGGCGGCACGAGACCATCTTGATGCAAGGTGTCACCGGCAGCGGCAAAACCGAAGTCTATATGCACGCCATCCGGGAAGTGGTCAGTTACGGCCGGCAGGCGATCGTCCTGGTGCCGGAAATCAGCCTGACGCCGCAAACCGTCTCCCGGTTCCGCAAACGTTTCGGCGCGGTGGCCGTACTGCACAGCCACTTGAGCGACGTCCAGCGGCATGGGCATTGGGAACAGATCGCCAGCGGAACCGTGCCCGTGCCGGTGATTGTGGGGGCCCGCAGTGCCGTCTTTGCACCCACACCCCATTTGGGATTGATCGTCATCGATGAAGAACACGAAAACTCGTTCAAACAAGAGACCGCTCCACGTTATCACGCTCGCGAAGTGGCTCGCCAACGCGCAATCGACGAACAAATACCCCTGGTGTTGGGTTCCGCGACTCCGTCTTTGGAGAGTTATTATCGAGCGGAGCGGGGAGAATACCTGAGGGTGCGGTTGCCCCACCGCGTGGAAAACCGACCGCTGCCGGCCGTCAACACGATCGACTTGCGGACCGCAGACGCCGAACGCTATTCGCGAGGGGCAATCAGCCGGCAATTGCATATTGCGATCGAGCAGGCGTTGAGCGACGGTGGGCAGGTCATCCTGCTGCTCAACCGCCGCGGCTTTTCCACCCACATCCAGTGCCCCTCCTGCGGCAAACCGGTCACATGTCCCCAATGCGAAATCGGGCTGACACATCACAAACACCAACGGCAAGCCATCTGCCACTATTGCGATTACCGGACCAGGGTGCCCGACCGCTGCCCGCATTGTAATTTCAGCGGCGTGCGCTTTCTGGGCAAAGGGACGCAAAAATTGGAAGAGGAAGTTGCGAGCCGGTTTCCCAATTACCAATGCCTGCGGATGGATACGGATTCCATGCAACGGCCCGGCAGCCACGAAGGGGCCCTGGCACGCTTTCGCCAGGGCGAAGTCCAGATCCTGCTGGGAACCCAGATGATTGCCAAAGGCCTGGACTTTCCCAATGTCACCCTGGTGGGCGTGATCAACGCCGATAGCGCTCTGCACCTGCCCGACTTTCGCGCCGAGGAACGTACGTTCCAGCTGTTGACCCAAGTGGCAGGCCGCACGGGCCGTGGACCACGCGGCGGACATGTTGTGGTGCAAACTTTGCAACCGGAACACCCGGCGATCCAAGCCGCAGTCGCCCACGATTATGAGGCGTTCGCCGCGCATGAGTTGCCGACACGCAAACTGTTGGGGTATCCACCCTATGGCGCCATGATCCGAATCGTCGTCCGCAGTTCGCAGGCCGATCACGGGATAGCGTTGGCGGGTCAGCTGGCCGAACAACTGCAGTTGTCGGCCGATGAACAACGTGTGGCCCTCCGCCGGATCGGTCCCGCTCCGGCACCCTTTGCCAAACTGCGCGGCAAACATCGGTTTGCCTTGCAGTTGCTGGGCCGCGAGCCCGATGGCTTGCGCAGCGTCGTACGCCAGGCCACCAAAGGACTCAAAACGCCCGGCGACGCCCAATGGATCGTAGACGTCGATCCGCTGGATATGCTGTAAAAGCAACAGCCGCCAAACGCACTCAGCCCGCCCTCCCTGAACGACCAGGCCGCCACCGATTTCCCCCGGACCTCTCCTTCTCCAGAAACCCCTGCCGCCCAAAGCTTCCAGGCTACCGAGCGACACGCGCCTTTCGGGGGACAACTGCCTTTCGGGGGACAACTGCCCCTTTGTGGGCGCGTTGAAAAGCACCCCGGCTGCTGACGTCAACAGCGATGATGCGACAAAGGGCTTATTCACGGTCGACCAAGAGCAGCCGGGGTGCTAAATGACCGGAGCAACGGGGGGCCAACGGGCGGGGGGGCCAACGGGGGGCCAACGGGGGGGGGCCAACG
>WVZU01000282.1:0-1093 GCA_011772275.1 Planctomycetales bacterium
CGATTCGAAATGGTCGCGCTCAGGCCCGATCCGATGGATCCGAACCCATTGCTGGTAGCGGCCCCGAGTCGGAACTGCGGCCCGGTAAGGTTAGTAAAGCCGCTCTCGATACCAAACGAGATGTAGTAGTCGCCGGCGGCAATCGCGTTCAGATTCAGCACCGTCGTCGGCGTGTAATTGGTAAAGCTGACGATGGGAATATCAAACTCGGTAAGCACGTCCGCCTGGGTCGTGCCAGGCCCGATGGCGGTGCTGATCACGCCATGGGTCGGCGAGTTTGCCGAGCTGCGCAGGTCGAAGATGAACTCCGCATTGGACACGTCCTGATTGAGCGTAAACGGCTGCGCGACGTAGGAAATGCTGGTAACAAGGGTTCCGCTGGTCGTTCCTGTGCCCGAATCGAGCAGCACGATGGCGTCAGCGGTTGCGACGAAGCATAAGCTGACCAGCAGTACAACGACAATCAGCGATCGAACTGGCATGTATCCGAAAATCATCTGAACCCCTTTCAAAGACAAATCGTCCTTTCCATTGGTGTAAACCTTACAGGGCTGGAAGACTGGCCTTTTGAACTGTGGTTGTACCTGTGTCGCCAACAAAAAAGCTGCCAAGAATCTCCGTTGGTCGCGCTGACATCAACGCGATCCAAGGAGAGTCCAGACAGCTTTTTCGGATTCGCAGTGGGTCTCTTACTTCTGTTTTCAAGCAAGCCGAAGGCGTGCGGTTTGCTTCATACTTTCCGACCGCTGGCCAACCGTTTACCAGGTGGGTCCAATAAAAAAACCTGGCTGAACCTTCCATTAGGACGAACGTGGCAGCTCGTCGGGAAGTCTCAGTCAGGTATTTCTAAGTGGCAGTATTCTTGTAATGATGTCCAGGCCCATTCCCGAACGACTTCGACTATAAACACCCCCAGGATGCAGGTCAACAATTTTTTGGCAAAAAAACAAAGAATTTCCGGACTCGCCGACGCAGGTCGATGCGGGCATACGTTCCTTTTTTTCTTGCCTCACAACGAGTTACAGCTTCCGTCTGGCCAGTTGTCGGTCCCCTCCTGGGGCCAGCCGAGGGGTCGCGCCCCAGCAAAATGGCC
>WVZU01000282.1:1162-3139 GCA_011772275.1 Planctomycetales bacterium
CCCGTCTCAAAAAAAAGGCCCGCCGGAAAATCGCCAACTCGATGTCATTCCCCAAAGACATCGATCACGTTGACCATGACGTCAACGATTTCCGCAGAGCCGTTCTGGACCTGTACTTCCAGCAGGAAGCTTGGGTTGACTTCAAAGTCCAGTGCCGTGTTGTCCCTGACCGTGAGTCTGCCATCCTGCCGATGCAGGGCAAACGGCTGGTCCACGGCGTCCACGGCTGCCTGAATCACCGCGTCGAAGGCCTGCGGCGACGCGGGAGTGGCAATCTCTTCGCCTTGCAAGAAGAAGGTCGGTGTACCCGGCAAGGCGAGATCCTGAGCCACGTTGAGGTCGCGATTGACCCGAGCGGCCAGGGCGGGATCTGCCTGGTCGGTCCGGAATTGAGCCAGGTTCAGGCCCAAGTCGACGGCAAATCCCTCAAACTGCGCCTGCAGGATCATCGCGTTGCTGGTACCGGCCCACTCGTTCTGCCGCGTCAACAGAATATCGACCATGGCATGAAACATGCCTTGACGAGCGGCTGCTTCGGAGGCGATGGCGGCATCAAATGCATTGGGATGGATGCCCGTCAAAGGAAAATGCCGACTGACAACCAACAGCTCACCCTCAAAATCTTCCTTTAGCTGTTCCACGGTGGGATGAATCGCGGCACAGGCAGGACACGCTAAATCGAGGTACTCGATCAAGACCACCGGTGCCGCCGGATCGCCCGCCAAATGATCATCCGGCACCAGCCGCAACGGGTCGTTCTGGGTCGGGTCGTAAAATTCGAAGATCATCGGCAGGCCCATGCCGTCGGCTGGCACCACCTGCCCCACCCCCGTTCCCGCTGCACTGTTTTCAAACACCAGGAAGGTATTGGGGTCGGTTTCTGCGGGTTCAAGAACCTTGCTGATAGTGCGAATCGTGACAAACTGTTCCGCTGCCGGCGCCGCCGTGTTCCTGGCGGCCTCGACACCACTGGCTCCGCTCAGATGGGGTCGAACCAGTTGAAGCAGCACGTCCGAAAAGATGCCCGACACGGCCAGTTCTTCGCCCGCGATCCGTACCCCCTGCCCCTGGGCCAGCTGGCTGGTGAACGACGTCCCCACGCCGCTCACAAACCGATTCCCAGGACTGACCGATACCTGGCCGCTGATCGGCTGGTACATGGGCGCATAATTTTCCAGCGGCACATCGGACAAGGCCCCGCTGTTGGCGATCGTGCCCCCCACCGCGAAGGACGGCGTCTGGTTAATCGCATCCACCACGTCCATCCCGCTGCCGACCACCCGACCGAATACCGTGTGGGGTACCGAATCCAAGCCACTATTGTCCCCGGTGCTGACAAACCACTGCCCGGTGAACGTATTGGGATCTGCGGTCTGTGCGGTCGAGAGGGTTCCGCGGAGATTGGAGTTCGGCGGGTCGACGGCGTCGAATTCGTTGGGCGGGGCCGGGAAGGGCGGAGCGTCGATCACCTCGGACGAGCCCGCATCAAAGCCAAAGCCGCCACCCTGGATGACGAAGTCCAGGATGTTTCTGTGCACGAAAGTATCGTCGTACCGCGACAAATCCGCCAGGAAAGCGCCCACCGTGTTCGGCGCGTCCGCGTCCAGCAGCTCGACATCCCAGGCTCCCAGGTCACTGTCAAACCGCACGACGGTCCCCAGCGCCAGGTGAGCGTTCACCTCTTCCTCGACCTGCTGGCCGTTGTCTGACGCCCTCACGGTCAGCCGGTTGGCCCCGCGGTTCGCGTCGTTGTGCAACAGGGTGACATCCAGAGCGTAATTGCCTGATGGGTCCGCGGTGGTCGTTCCGTCGTTAAACGCGCCGTCCCCATCGCGGTCAACGGCGACCACCGCCCCCGGTCGGGTCATTCCTGTGAGGTTGAATTGGGGTACATTTGTCAGCAGGGTGTCATTCGACAGCACTGTCTCGTTCGCGGACGTGTCAACGGTCAGCGAGAGCGCGCCGGCTGGATTGACG
>WVZU01000029.1 GCA_011772275.1 Planctomycetales bacterium
TGGCCAGCATCCCCCAGGAGACATCCGGCGGCTCGACCCCCAATCCCAGAAACGAGAGAAACGCCTCGAACAACATCACGCTGGGAATCGTCAGCGTGAGGTAGACAATCACCACGCTCAGCAGATTCGGCACCAGGTGGCGAAAAATAATACGAGCTCGTCCGGCGCCGATCGTCCGCGCCGCTTCGATAAACTGTTCGTTCTTCAACGAAATGACCTGTCCCCGCACGATGCGGGCCATGGTCAGCCAGTAAATGGCCCCGATCACAAAGAAAAAAATGACAATCTTGTCGATTCCGTAGCGGGCCAGTTCCCGTTTGATGTCTTCCTGGTTCAGGACGGTGATCAAAAAGATGACGACGAAAATGAAGGGGACCGAATAGAGCACGTCCACCAGCCGCATCATGGCGGTGTCGACCCAGCCACCCAGGTAGCCGGCGGTGGCCCCGTAGGTGACACCGATGACCAGCGAAACCAGGGTGGCGACGATCCCGACCAGCAGCGAGACGCGCGATCCCCACACGATGCGGGACAGCAGGTCGCGCCCCAGGTTGTCCGTGCCGCAAATCGAGGGGATACAGTGGTCGTCAAACAGCTGCAGCCGCAGGTGAATCAGCCAGGTATCGAACCAGCCCGGTTTGTGCCACAGCTGGTTGACGCGCAGCGACCATGCGTCCGGGTCGCGCACATCGCCCAGCTGCAGCGAAACGGATTGCCAGGTCGGTCCCATGTATTGCCGCTGGAGATCCTGGTGTTTGGGTGACTGCAGCGGCAAGAAGGGTACCAGCCAGGAGATCAGGCCCACCAGGGTCAGCAGCAGAATGGAAGCCATGGCGGCCCAGTTTTTCCGCAGGCGGCGGCTGGCATCCTTCCAGAGGGAAATGCCCTGAATGGCCGCCGCCTCCTGTAGCAGTCGAGCGTAATGGTCGCGGGAGGGCACCGCGGCCGGGTGCGGATTGTCGGCAGGTTTGTCCATCATCGCGGTTAACTCAACTTCACGCGTGGATCCAGCAAGCTGTACGACAGATCGACCAGTGTGTTCATGCTGTACAGGATCAGGGTGTAGACCAGCACCGCGCCCATGGCCAGCGAATAGTCACGTTGCAGGGCCGCTTCGATGAAGTGGCTGCCCATCCCGGGCAGGAAGAAGATCTGTTCCAGGACCAGCGAGCCGGTCAAGATTCCCGCCGTGGCCGGACCCAGAAAGGAGACCACCGGCAGCAGCGCGCCTCGCAAGGCATGGTGAATAATCACGCGGCGGGATGTCATCCCTTTCGCCCGCGCCGTGCGAATGTAATCTTGATTGATCACGTCCAGCATGCCGGTCCGCGTCAGTCGCGCAATGTACGCGGCGTAGGGCGATCCCAGGCAGAAAGCGGGCAGCAGGATTTGTTGGAACGACCCCCAGCCCGCCGCGGGGAAAATGGGAACCGTGAACACGAACAAGACCAGGCAGACGCCCGCCAGCAGGAAATTCGGCACGGCGATGCCCAGCGTGGCGACCGACATCAAGGAAACGTCAATCCACGTCTGCCGGCGGAGGGCCGAAACGACGCCCGCCGCCAGTCCCAGCAGCAGAGCATAGATCAAAGCCAATATTCCCAACGACGCGGAAATGGGGAAACCTTGAGCGAGCACTTCGTTCACGCTGAAGTCGCGCAAAGTCGTGCTGGGCCCCAGATCGGGCAGACCCCACCGCGGCCAGCCGTCGGCGCCCAGGGAGAAACCGGCCGTACGAGCCAGGTTGTCCAGATACTGCACCGGTAACGGCTGATCCAGCCGGTAACGTTTCTCCAGATTCCGTTTCACCTCCGGTTCCAGTTTGCGTTCCTGGTCGAAGGGACCGCCGGGCACAAACCGCATCAAGAAGAACGTGACGGTAAAGACGATCCACAGGGTGACCAGCAGCCAGAGGGCACGTTGAATGAGGAACATGGTCACGGGTTGCTTTTCCACCCCAGGTAGCCGGCCCGCGCCTCCCGGTCGATCCAGATGGCATGCAGCGGGTGAAGGTCCTGGGCGTTGGGGTAGAAGCCGCGCACATACGGCTTGACCAGGTTTACCGAAACGTAGGAATAGATGGGAATCACCGGCAGCTCGTCCATCAGGATCTCTTCCGCTTCGTGCAGGATCTGGAGCCTCTTTTGCGGGTCGGGCTCACCAGCGGCCCTGGCAATCCGCTGATCGTAGTCCGGGTTGCTCCAGCCGGTCTGGTTGTGGGTACCGCCGCTGATGAACATGTCCAGAAACGTGTTGGGATCGGGATAATCGCCAATCCAGCCAGCGCGGGCGACTTGATATTCGAGGTTGTCGGTGGCTTTAAGGTACGAGCCCCATTCGAGGTTGCGCAGCTGGACNNGCGCAGCTGGACCTTCAAGCCCAGCTCTTCCCAGTCCCCCGCGATCACCTCGGCGATTTCCCGGTGCCCCTCGCTGGTGTTGTATAAAATTTCGATCGTGCCGATCCCTTTTCCGTCAGGAAACCCTGCCTCGGCCAGCAACCGTCGGGAGGCCTGCGGGTCGTAGGGACCGCACTGGGCCAACTGATAGCCTTCCAGGCCGGGCGGCACCAGGGAGCGGGCGGGTGTCTGTCCCGCCTTCAGCACCCGCTGGCAAATTTCCTCTTTGTCGATCGCCTGGTTCAGCGCCTGGCGGACCAGTTTGCCGGTGCGCGGATCGCGGAAGGGGGGCCGCGTGACGTTGAGCCGGTAAAAGTAAGTGATCAGGCTGGGGCAGGAAAGATAGTCTTCGCGTTGTTTCAGAGCGGGAATCAGTGCGCTGGGCGGCGAAGTGGCCCAGTCGACCTGCCCCTTCAAGTACATATTGATGCCCGTCGCGTAGGACTGCACGGCCAGGGCGTCGATCGTGTTCAGCCGCAACGAGTCCGCGTTCCAGTACCACTCGTTTTTGCGTAACCGGATTCGATCGCGAATGCGGCGGAACTGCATCACAAACGGTCCGTTGCAGACGATATTCTCCACCCGCGTCCAGTCGGGAAATCCATGGCGTTCAACGCAGGCGCGATTCACCGGGAAGAGGGGATAAAATGCGGTCAGGTACAGAAAATAGGGCGTGGGATTTTCAAGTTCTACCTGGAGGGTAAAGTCGTCCAGGACCCGGATGCCCACCTGCCGAAAGTCCAGCAGGACGTGCTGGCATTGCTCGACCTCGTCGCTGCCCCCCTCTAAAGAGAACCGGCGTCGCCGGCCGTCGATTTGGACGGTATAAATCCAGCGGGCCTTCCAGGCGGCCAGCCGCGCGTTGCGCTGGTCCTCGCCAACGTCCGGCGAAAATTCCGGTTCCGGCGGCTTTTCAATCTGCTCCAGCTGGCCGTATACTACGGTACCCCGCGGGAAGAGTTCGTAAGCCACCCGGCGGTCTGCTAGTTCCACCTCCACCGGATCGCCGAGTGCGACCGTCCCCTCGTGATACGCTCGCGCCTTGCGGACGTAGTAGTACAGCAGGCTTGCATACTGGCCTGCCGTTTCGGGGTGCAGCATCCGCTGCCAGGACCACTGGAAATCGTGCGCGGTGACGCGCGATCCGTCGGTCCACCTGGCGTCCTGCCGCAGATGGAACAGGTAAGTCCGCTGGTCGTCGGAGACCTCATGCCGCAGGGCGATCGCCGGTTTTGGCTTGAGCGTGCGGGGATCGGGACGGTAGAGCCCTTCGAAGATCGCGCTGATAATCCGCCCTTCGGGAGCCCCATCGACCCGCGCCGGGTCGACCGACTGGATTTCTGTGCCGTTGATAAACGTGAAGTCGGCCGGGGGAATGGTGCTGAAGGAAACGGCCCAGGCGCCACTCAGCAGGAGAATGCCCAAGGCCAGGTAGGGAAAAAAGCTGCGTAGCGACCAAGGCATCGTCTTTTTCCCCCCTGGACCCGCGGTCGGCCAGTCGACCGCTGCCCGACGGTCCATCGCATCCGCCGGCGGATGTCAATAGGGTGCAGCGGAAAATGGCCATCCTAAGCCGTCGCGCGGTGCCCCGCAAGCTGCGTGCTAGCATCCGGCAACCCCGTCAAGGGGGGGGATCCCTCTGGTGGTATCCCTGGGGGTGAATGAACCGGCTGGCCAAAAATTTTTTTCTGGACCACTCTCCAGATCATTTCCCTTCCGCCGTCCGCTTTGTACAATAGCGTCGCCCGCAGAGATACGTTGGCAACGGTTTTTCTCGCCGGGGACAGGCAAGGGGGGGTGGTCTCCCGCGGGAGGAGAAAAACGGTTACAACGTTACCGGGCTGACCCAGGAAGGGCCGGTCGCGGCATTCATTCTTTTTAATTCGAGCAGTTTATATCTTGAAAAGGAATCTTGACTGTGAGTGTAACGGTAACCAACACCGACAAAGCTTCCACGACAGAAAAAACTCAAGACCCGGCCGCTCCGCATGGAGACGGTGTCATGCCGGCCGCCGCTGAAACGAAAGTACCTCAGATCCAGGACGAGATGGCCAAAGATCTTGTCCGCTTCTTCAAACTGCTGTCCGACGAAACCCGCTTGCGCATTTTGTTTTCCCTGTGCCATACCAAAGAACTGCATGTCCGCGCGCTGTGCGATTTGTTGCAGCTCAGCCAGCCCGCGGTCAGCCATCACTTGGGAATGTTGCGCACGGCCGGCATCGTCGAACCTCGCCGCGATGGCAAGCATAACTTTTATCGCATCCTGCCCGGCAGTTGCCAGGAGCTGCTGAACCTGGTGTTTGACGGCATTCCCAGCGAAGATCAGGCCGCCACGCTTCGCGATCTCCAGCTGAACTACCGCCCCCTGCGACCGCGGTAAAAGGTCGCAGTCGGCGGCCTGCATGAAATTGCCCGCGGAAGTTTCATGGGCTCGTTCCAGCACCAACGTCATCAGCCGCCGCGGTCGCTGGTCCAGCCTCGAGAACTAATCGTTGCCTGCTGTCCGCTGCGCAGCAACGTCAATCTTTCGCGGATCGTTCGGGCCTGCGGCTGCTGCGGTGTCACGCACCTGGTCTGCAGCGGCAATGCCAAGCTGCTGGACAAGATCGCACGGGACGGTCCGCAAAATGTTCGCCTGGAAAGACATCGTACCCTGGCCCCCGTGTTGCGCCAGCTGCGTCAAACCGCCTACCGCCTGGTCGGCCTGGAACAGGCGAGCGGATCGGTGGATTTGTACGACTACCATTTTCCCCGCCGCGCGGTACTGGTGGTGGGTAACGAACGGAGCGGCCTGGGCGCAGAGATCCTGCAGTTGCTGGACGACGTCGTGGAGATACCCGTGTACGGTCTGCCCTTCAGCCACAACGTTGCCACGGCCACGGCGATCGCACTCTACGAATACTGCCGGCAGTTTCCCGACGGTTGAGCGTCTGGAGATTGTGCAGCACGGCCCGCGTCGGGGTGCTGAGCGGGACGCCGCGGCCTGCAGCCGCCTGGGCCCCCGAACGCTTGCTCCCCGAACGCTCGGCCCCCCAACCCTTCCTCCCCGCTCAATTCCTCGCCGCCCGCCCGATTGCTTGCCACGGCCAATCGCGGCGGATACACTCAACCGTTTGAATCCTTACCAAGGGAGCTTGCCGTGCCGGGGACGTGCGTCATTGGCCTGCAGTGGGGCGACGAGGCGAAGGGAAAGCTGGTCGATCTGCTGACGTTGCAGCATGAAATCGTCGTCCGCTACCAGGGAGGGACAAATGCGGGCCACACGGTGGTCATTGGCGACCAGACGTACAAATTGTCGCTGATCCCCAGCGGTATCCTCACGCCCAGCGTGCGTTGTGTGATCGCCGGCGGAGTGGTCGTCAACCCCCGCGCCCTGCTGGACGAACTGGACGGGCTGGCGGGTCGCGGCGTCTCCGTGGGCGACCAGCTGCTGGTCAGTGACCGGGCGCACGTGATTTTTCCCTGGCACATCGCCGAAGACCGGGCCCTGAACGAGTCGACCGCCGACGGTGAAAACATTGGCACCACGCAAAGGGGAATCGGACCCTGTTACCGCGACAAGGTCGGACGCTCGCACGCGCTGCGTCTGGGCGACCTGCTGCAACCAACGCTCAAGCAGCGCATCGAGCACATCGTGTCGATCAAAGAGCGGACGTTGGCCAGCCTGAACGGTTCGGCCGGCGAGCCTCTGAACGCGGAACAGATCTACCAAGAGTATCGGGGGTATGCCCAGCGGATGGAGCCTTACCTTACCGACACGACCACCTACCTGCTGGACGCGGTCGAAGCGGGACGCAAGGTGTTGTTCGAGGGCGCGCAAGGCTCGCTGTTGGATATTGACCACGGAACGTTTCCGTTCGTGACCAGCAGCAATTCGTCCGGGGTCGGCGTCTCCTGCGGGTCCGGTGTGCCCGCTCGGTACATCCAGCGCGTGATCGGCGTGATCAAGGCCTATTCCACACGCGTTGGTGGCGGCCCCTTTCCCACCGAACAGGAAAACGAGACTGGCCAGCGATTGCGGGACCGTGGCAACGAATACGGCACCGTCACGCGGCGCCCCCGACGCTGCGGTTGGTTCGATGCCGTCGCCGTGCGCTATGCGGCGCGGATCAGCGGCGTGGACGAACTGGCGGTGATGCTGCTGGATGTGTTGAGCGAATCGTTGGAGTTGAAAATTTGTACGGCCTATGAAATCGACGGAAAGCGAACGACCAATTTTCCCAGCCACGTCGACCAGCTGCGGCGGGCCGTGCCCGTCTACGAAACAGTGCCCGGCTGGCAGGAAAATATCAGCGGGGTTCGCACCCTGGAGGACTTGCCGGACGCGGCCCGGAACTACCTGGGGCGGCTGAGCGAGCTGATCGGGAGGCCGGTGACCTTTGTCTCGGTAGGACCCGAACGGTCGCAGACGATCGT